>NZ_DDLD01000105.1:0-92509 GCF_002339435.1 Acinetobacter sp. UBA2581
ATTTCATCGAACTCAGGTTAAGTATTTTGACAGTATGGTATTCCCCACAAATAGAGAGCCTGATTCACTTAAATGACCATAATCTACCTGGAGCAGGTCTTCTCCTTGAGCTGCCCGAATCCGACATTTGTATTGCTGCTGAACATCATCTTTTTTACATAGATGATCAATAAGAGATATATAGGTAATTCCCTGAGGATATTGTAATTTTTTCATTTTCTCGTCTACTTGAACTGCTCTTAAATCCAGTCCGGCATCAAATATAAAATCTTCAGCACTATTCCAGTTTTTCGGTTTCACCATCACTTTCGGAAGTGAAGGTTTCCATTGTGAAATTGGCCCCACAATGACGATATTGGATACGCCAAGTTGAAGTAAACTTTTCCCGATATTTTCCCAATTGGTTTCGTCGTGTTTCAGGGCTTGGGTGATAACCACAATTTTGGGTTTCAGTTCTGCGATGCTCTTTAGTGCCAGTTTATTGGAATAGTCACAGGCTTCTTTATAAGCTCCTTTATGATAGTTGATCTCGGTCAGCGATGCCCGGCAAATGGAGGAGGTTTTCTGATAAAAAGGGATATCATTGGATTTCAGTAATGTCCTCAGCCCTAAAGAAAGTGCCTCAGCATGAGAATCTCCCCATAAGAACACCCCACCTTCCTTTTGTTTCGTGATACAGATTGGATCAGGATCATAACGATTATGCTCAGTCAGGCTCACGTAAGTATCACATTTCAGCCAATATGCATCCCTTAAATTTTTGAATTTCTCATTATAATAATCTAAAAATTTTGCCTGTTCTGAGGCTGCACCTTGGCGCAGATCTGTATTAAAACCATTAAATATATTTAAAGTAACGCCTAAGCTCATGAGCACTAGAGAAAAATAAAGCGGTTTTATACGATAAATATCTTTCCACTGATGGTATGAAGGTAATTTAATCTGCTCAATATACTTGTAGCTCAGAAAACCTAACACTATAGAAAGTGCTATTCCGGCATACACATAATATTCAGGCAATGAGTAGATATAGATCAGCACAACCAAAGGCCAGTGCCATAGGTAAATAGAATAAGACCAGGCCCCTAATTTTTGAAACACAATATTATTGGTAATAACGCTGTCATTTCGATGTGCCTGGATCATCAGGAAGGTACCGGTAACAGGAAAAACTGCCAGATAACCAGGCCACAAGTCTTCTGCAGAAATGAAGAAATAGGATCCCAGAATAAGTGCCAATCCCGTTCCTTCCAGCAACCTTTTCTTATTTTCCTGCAAGGCCAAAGGGTAAAGATAAGCAATTCCTCCGATCATCATTTCCCAGGCTCTGGTAGGTAACAGGAAATAAGCGGGATTTGGCCATTTGTAGGTAGCGATCACAGATAGAATGAATCCTAAAATCGTTCCTGCGAGCAGCATAAATTTCATGGTCTGAATAGACATGAACTTGCGCATGGCAATGAGAACGAGCGGATAAATCATATAGAATTGCCATTCGACGGAAAGTGACCAGGTATGTAATAACCACTTTTCGTGAGTGCCTGCCTCAAAGTAACCGGATTCCTTCCAGTAACTGATATTGGATAAAAAAGTCATGCTACTCGCGGCATGCTTACCCAATAACTTGTAATCAAAAGGCGTCAGATAAAACCAGCCAAAAATCATTAATACCAGACACAGCACGGCCAAAGCTGGAATAATCCGATTCGCACGAGCCACATAAAATTTCAGAATAGAAAATTTTTCATGTTCTAAATCTTTAAATATGATTCCAGTCATTAAAAAACCTGAAATCACAAAGAAGACATCTACTCCAACAAAACCGCCAGGCATCCATGCCGCATTAAAATGAAATAGCATGACTGCAATCACGGCAATTGCTCTGAGGCCATTGATGTCTGTTCTGAATTTCATTGGAGTCCTGTCCTATAAAGCCTGTTATTTATTTTAATTGTTATGAAATACTGCTAATTTTTATTAAATTTTATTTTAAATCAAATTCTTATATTAAAGCGTAGAATACAAATATTGCTGTTTTAGTATTTTATGCACTCATTATATTCTACGCTTTCTTTTTCGCCAAATACCTTTATTGTTAATCATCTAAATTAAAATCCCGAGTATCAACATAGCCACCGCCGCCTAAATTTTGTAGAATACAGTTTTTATTCCATGGTGCTCCTCTATGACCGCTTGGACTGCTCACGTCACTGTCGCAACTGTCGTCGAAAAAAATGGAAAATTCCTGTTTGTTGAAGAACATACTGAAGGTGTCATCCATACCGTATTCAATCAGCCGGCAGGCCATGTGGAGGCAGGTGAAACCATTGTCGAAGCAGCCATTCGTGAAACAATAGAAGAAACCGGTTATCAGGTCAATGTTACTGATCTGATCGGCATCTATACCTATACCCCGCCGATGTTCCCGGATCGTACCTATTTCCGTTTCTGCCTGAGAGCAGAAGCCGTCAGCCATGATGAAAATGCTGAACTGGATATCGGTATTGTCGGTGCAGTCTGGATGACGCTGGATGAACTGGTTGAAACCGCACGTGCTCGCAGCCCATTGGTGATTAAAGCCGTGCAGGATGCCCAAGCTGGTAAACGCTATCCTTTATCGCTCATTTACGAGCACCAAAATTCTCCCTTAATTTCAAATTTGGATGCCTAATCCTATGCAACAACGTGTCATCGTCGGTATGTCTGGTGGTGTAGATTCATCTGTGTCTGCAGCTCTCCTCCTTCAACAGGGTTATCAGGTTGAAGGTCTTTTCATGAAAAACTGGGAAGAAGATGACGGCACAGAATACTGTACGGCAATGGAAGATCTTGCCGATGCACAAGCCGTTTGCGACAAGATTGGGATCAAACTGCATACCGCCAACTTCGCGATGGAATACTGGGATCGCGTGTTCGAGCATTTCCTGGCTGAATATGCTGCTGGCCGCACCCCAAACCCGGATATTTTGTGTAATAAAGAAATCAAATTCCGGGCCTTCCTGGATCATGCGATCAATCTCGGCGCTGACTTTATTGCCACCGGTCACTACTGTCGTCGCGGCGAAACCATGACCAATTCACGTGGTGAGCAATATGCTCAATTACTGCGTGGTTATGACAATAATAAAGACCAGACTTACTTCCTGCATGCGGTCCATGGTCGTGAAATTAATAAGACCCTGTTCCCTGTCGGCGAAATTGAAAAACCGCAAGTCCGTAAAATTGCAGAAGAATTAGGTCTGGCAACAGCGAAGAAAAAAGATTCTACGGGTATCTGTTTTATTGGTGAACGTCGCTTCAATGACTTCTTAAAGCAATATTTGCCGGCGCAACCTGGAAAAATCGTGCTGGAAGATGGCAAAGAGGTTGGTGATCATCACGGCTTAATGTACTATACGCTCGGTCAACGCGGCGGGATCGGTATTGGCGGTATGAAAGGCGCTGAAGAAGGTGCCTGGTTTGTACTGCATAAAGATATTGAAGGTAACCGTCTGGTGGTGGGTCAAGGTCATGAACATCCACTGATGCACAGTACCATATTGTGGTCTGAAGCGATTGACTGGGTAGCCGGTGAACAGGATATTCCTGAATCAGGTTTCCGCTGTACGGCAAAAACCCGCTACCGTCAGCCTGACCAAGCGTGTACTATTTTCAAGGATCCAGAAACACCAAATGGTGTTCGTGTTGAATTTGATGAGTCGCAACGTGCTGTGACCCCAGGTCAAAGCGTTGTATTCTACTCAGGTGAAGTTTGTTTAGGTGGTGGCGTGATTCATCATACCAATGCGCCTAAACCTGATTTTATTAAAGGATGATTTCGGTATGACGGAGTTACCGTTTCAACAAGCCACAACGTTGAATGTTCGTCAAAATCGTGCGTTGGCGCTAGCGGGGGTTTTTCAGGCCACCCAGCTGACGCATATGACTGCATTGACGGGACAGCAAAGCATTGGTGAAAGCGGTAATTTCTATTTTGAACAGTTGATTAAAGCCAGTTTAAATATCCGTCCAAGTGGCAAGTTAAATGCCCAGACCTTAGACTTCTTTAATCAGCTGGCCGATATTTCCCTCGGTTTAAAAACCCTGGAAAGCAGCATTACCCAACCTTTTAATACTTCCCCAAAATCCAGACTTCCAAAACTTTCATCGACCAAGCTTCCAATGTCCTATGCCATGGCACTTCTTCAGTTAGAAAAGAAGGTCTATAGCAATCCCAAGTTTGTTGAAATCATCGAACAATCCCAGCAAAAAATCCTCAGACAGCTCTCCTTCTTCGATAACAATTACATGCACCCCAGCATCATTGCCAATCTCGCTCAGACTTATGTCGATACCGCCGGCCAGATCAATCCGCGGATCATGGTGCGTGGCAATGCTGAAGCCTTTAAAGATTCCGGTCATACCAACCGCATCCGTGCTTCACTCTTTACTGGACTGCAAATGGCGCACTTATGGCGGCAGCTTGGCGGCAGTTCATGGGGCATGATTTTTGGCAAGCGCAAGCTGCTACAGGATATCCAAAATCTCGCGCGCTTACAGTTTCAGGTGATCTAAACCATGTTGTTGTACGCGCACCGTTTTTCGTTTAATTCCAAAATTTAGGGAATCGATATGAACGCTTTAACTGCACTTTCTCCATTAGATGGACGCTACGCTAGCAAATGTGATGCGCTGCGCCCTTTTCTTTCTGAGTTTGGTCTGATCCATGCTCGTGTGACTGTTGAAGTGCGTTGGTTACAAGCGCTTGCCAACCGTCCTGAAATCACTGAAGTGCCAGCGTTCTCATCTGAAACCAATGCTGCACTTGATGCGATTGTTGCCAGCTTCTCTGAAGAAGATGCCAACCGTATTAAAGAGATTGAACGCACCACAAACCACGACGTGAAAGCGGTTGAATATTTCCTGAAAGAAAAAATTGCAGGGATTGAAGAGCTAAAAAATGCGGGTGAATTCATTCACTTTGCATGTACCTCTGAAGACATCAATAACCTTTCTCATGCGTTAATGCTGAAAAATGGCCGTGATGTTTTAATCGCGTCTATGCAACAAATTATCGATTCAATCGTGGCTTTGGCTGAGACTCACGCTGAACAGCCAATGCTGTCTCGTACTCATGGTCAAACTGCCAGCCCAACGACTTTGGGTAAAGAAATGGCGAACGTAGCTTACCGTCTGGCTCGTCAAATCAAACAGTTCAAAAATGTTGAACTGCTGGGTAAAATCAATGGTGCTGTAGGTAACTACAATGCACACTACTCTGCTTATCCAGAAATCAACTGGCCAGCTCATTCTCAAGCTTTCGTTGAATCTTTAGGTCTAACTTTCAACCCGTACACCACTCAGATCGAACCGCACGACTATATGGCGGAACTGTTTGATGCACTACGTCGTTTCAACACGATTCTGATCGACTTTAACCGTGACGTTTGGGGTTATATCTCTCTAGGCTTCTTCAAACAAAAACTGAAAGAAGGCGAAGTGGGTTCTTCAACCATGCCGCATAAAGTGAATCCAATCGACTTCGAGAATTCTGAAGGTAACCTGGGTATTGCAAATGCAGTATTGGCTCACCTTGGTGAAAAACTTCCTGTTTCTCGCTGGCAGCGTGACTTAACTGACTCAACTGTTCTTCGTAACATGGGTGTTGGTTTTGCACAAAGCTTAATCGCATTCGAAGCATGCTTAAAAGGTATCGGTAAACTTGAACTGAATGCTGCTCGTATTCTTGAAGATCTTGACCATGCGCAAGAAGTTCTGGCTGAACCTATCCAAACGGTAATGCGTCGTTATAACGTTGAAAAACCATACGAAAAACTAAAAGCACTGACTCGTGGTCAAGCCATGACTCGTGACATGATGGTGAGCTTCGTGAATGGTAATGAACTGGAAGCTGTTCCTGCTGCAGACCGTGCGCGTCTGGCTGAAATGACTCCAGCAACTTACACTGGTAATGCAGCTGACCAGGCAAAACAAATTAAAGACTTAATTTCTAAAATCTAATTTAGACAATTAAGACCAAAAGCGAAGCTTCGGCTTCGCTTTTTTATTTATAATTATTTTCAACTTTAAAACAAAATGATAGATAACAAGATGATGGATCATCGATTAAGCGGCAAACATTTTATCAGCCTGGGGATTTTGCTAGCTGCGATCATTGTTGCCAGCATTCAGCCTCTGGAAATGCAATCCTATTTACTGCATCAGACCGGCACCCTATTTATGATCGGTATGCTGATTTTCTGCCTGTATAAAATCGGACTCAGTTTTCTTAGTTTTAATCTGTATATTCTGTTTTTATTCATCCATATCATTGCAGCACATTATCTATATTCTTATGTGCCTTATAATGACTGGATTCAGACACTGTTTGGCTTTGACTTAAATGCTCTCATGGGCTGGACTCGCAACATGTTTGATCGTTTTGTACATCTGGTTTTTGGTCTACTGCTCTATCCTGTTTTTTATCGACTGTTTCAGGTCTGGTTACCCCAGCAAAAACCGTTCACCACTTTTCTACTAGTCATTCAATTTGTGATGGCGACTAGTCTGATTTATGAATGGATTGAATGGCTGATCGCCATTGGCTTATCACCTGAACAGGCTGAAAGCTATAATGGCCAGCAAGGTGATATGTGGGATGCCCATAAAGATATATTATTAGCGACTGTTGGGGCGATGTCTACTGGTGGATTGATGTTAATTCCAGCAAATAAAAAAACCCACTAAAGTGAGCTTTTGAAATCGCTATGAATTAAAGACTTAGATTTTATATTTTCTTATTTTAAATTATGGAAGTGGGCAATATCGCTGCCAATCATCTTTCATTTTTTGCAATTCATTACCCGTCAATATCTCGCTGTAATAAATATAATAGGTGGCATCAGGATATTGAATCTCATGTCTGTACATGATTCCTCGTAGAGAAACAGGCAACTCTTCAGGGAAATCATCTGCTAAATTCAGTTGTTCAAATTCATAGTTGAAATAACAATTTTGGATTGCTAAAAATGCTTCAGCCACGGTCATCTTTCTGCTCTTAATGGAAATATGCTTCATTTTAGCTGATGAGCAGTAGTCATGGCTGATATTTATGAAGGTTCAATCCATTTCACCAGCTTAGATTCTGCCAAATGCGGATATTTGAACTTATCTAAATATTCAAAGCAGGCCTTTTGACCTTGAGGAATTTTCTTTAGATGCTGATCAAAAAATAGATGACGATTATATTGAGCACCATCAAAGCGGATGCTGACACGCTCAAAGTAACCACCACGACGAGCATTGAATTGGTAAAATTGAATCACGCCACAGGCCTGCGAAGGAATTACAGGTGGAGCATCTGGCTTTAAAAATGCGTAAAGTAAAAAGATTGAAGTGCCTGGAAGAAAGCTGAGCCAAAATAACATCTTCTTCGATTCGTCAGTGGTTAATTTCGCTTCAGAATAGAACATACATAGCATCGGAATGAAAATGATACTGAAGAAGCCTAATAGTAAAAGAAACGTGAGCATATAAATGAGAAACTGCTATAAGTCATTTACTTATAGCACAATTTTTTGATTTTAAATCATAAAAAAAGCCCACCGAAGTGAGCTTTTAGATTCATAACTGAATAACCAATTAAAGTTTAGGATCACGCATCTGTACCAAATTTGAATTAGCTTTGGTTAGCGTATCTACTACTTTATTCATCACCGCGGGGATAAAAGAATCTGCAATTTGTGCTGCTTGCAAACCTAGTTTTTCGCCCAGCGTTGGTTTTTTACGGGTCTGGATTAAATACACATCATGTTGTGGTAAGAGGCCTAACAGATACTCATCGGAAGTTTGCAGTTTATCTACCAGATTCAGATCTAGAGCATCCTGACCATACCAGTGTTCACCCGTTGCCACTTTTTCAACATTTAACTGTGGACGATATTTTTCCACGAAGTGTTTAAATAAGGCATGTGTCTGTTGCAATTCTTCTTCAAACTTGGCTTTGCCCTCTTCGGTATTTTCACCAAACATGGTCACCGTACGTTTATATTGACCCGCAGTATAAAGTTCAAAATCGATCTTGTTTTCTTTCAGTAGACGGTTAAAGTTTGGCACCTGTGCCACTACCCCAATTGAACCCACAATCGCAAACGGCGCAGAAATCACTTCATTTGCAATACACGCCATCATATAACCGCCACTGGCTGCAACCTTATCAACACAGATGGTCACATGAAAACCCGCTTCACGTAAGCGCACCAGCTGCGCAGCTGCAAGACCATAACCATGTACCATACCACCCGGACTTTCTAAACGTACAATGACACGATCACGACCAGCTTTGGCTGTAGATAGAATCAGGGTAATTTCTTCACGCAAGCTTTCTACTGCTGACGCAGCCATATCACCTTTAAAATCGAGAACATAGATTTTCTGGTTAGTTTTCTTACGCGCACGCGCTTCTTTTGACAATTGCTGGCTTAATTGCAAAAGTTCCAGTTTAGATGAAGTTGTTTGCGCTATTTTTTTTCGTTGCTCATTAATGCGCGCATTCAAATGACTAATACGGATTTCAGCGGGTAATTTGGGGGTATGAAATAACATAAAAATCGGGTCTCAATTATTTATATAGGTTTCAATTTAAGATAAGGTCAAATGAATTTTTTTCAATAGAATATTGTTGTTTAATTGCTGAAACGGAGCAGTATCCATATGGTCTTAGTAAGGCAAAAATAATTCGCACTATAGAAAATTAATACCATGTTGATAACCTGCCCAGACAATAACTCCTAGCAATACAGCAGAATTCGTATATAAGGCTTTTTCCTGCTTTTTGAAATAGAAATTCAAACTGAGTCCATACAGCAATCAAATCAGTGTATAAAACATGCTGCCGCTTTGTAATTGATGCCACAGACCACCGATGCTTAAACTTAATGCGATCAGCAGCATCAGAGAAACTGACATCGTTTTGAGTGTTTCCATAGCGGATGCAACCTTTTCTTAACATCTATCTTTTGACAGCTCTGCCATGTCAAAGACGGCATATTCTATAAGAATTTCGGGCACAACAGGATTCGGTTTATTTTTCCACATTTCACTGATTCAATTGATATATCTCCTATTCTTTGATTATTTTTAGATATAAAAAAAAGAGCTTTTTAGCCCTTTTTCCATTAGATCAAACTTCTTAACCAAAACGCCCGGTAATATAGGCCTCAGTGAGCTGATGATCTGGCTGGGTAAAGACTTTCTCGGTCGAGTTGACTTCAATCAGATCACCTAAATGGAAATAAGCGGTACGATCAGAAACTCGTGCTGCCTGCTGCATGGAGTGAGTCACAATAGCAATGGTGTATTGGGTTGAAAGTTCAGAGATCAGTTCTTCAACTTTAGCTGTTGCAATTGGATCGAGTGCTGAACAAGGTTCATCCATCAGAATCACTTCAGGAGAAACGGCAATCGTCCGTGCAATACATAAACGCTGCTGCTGACCACCCGACAGCCCCGTACCCGGCTGATTTAAACGGTCTTTGACTTCATCCCATAATCCCGCTTTACGCAAGCTGTTTTCTACAATTTCTTCAAGATCATATTTATCCCGTGCCAGACCATGCAATTTTGGTCCATAAGCGACATTATCAAAAATTGACTTTGGAAATGGGTTTGGCTTTTGGAAAACCATACCAACTTGTGCACGTAGTAACACCACATCTAGATTTGGATCATAGATATCTTGATTATCCATCATCACTTTACCTGTTACACGGCAGCTATCAATAGTGTCATTCATACGGTTTAAGGTACGTAAGAATGTTGACTTACCACAGCCAGATGGACCAATAAATGCAATCACTTCATTTGCATAAATATTTAGGTCAATTCCTTTAATGGCTTCAGTCTCACCGTAGTAAACATGAACATCTTGTGTGCTAATTTTTACATCAGTTGATTTTGCATCTTTCTTTTGACTTGTCTGTGTATCGAACTGAGACACAAACGAAGTCGATAGCTGTTTTTGACTGCCCTGAGCAGAGGTAAATTGCGTTTGTTCTGGATTCACGGACTTATCCTGTTCTAAGGAATTCTGTTCTGGAGTAATAACTGTATTCATATAATGCTCTCAATTACCAGCGTACTTCAAATTTCTTACGTAACCAAATGGCTAGGCTGTTTAAGCCAATCATCAGTGCAAGAAGTACAATAATCGCTGCTGCGGTACGTCCTTCGAAGAAGTTACGCAATTCATTACCCTGCCATAAGAAAATCTGTACAGGTAAAGCAGTCGATTGATCAAGTGGCGTAGCAGGCACGTTTGCAACGAAGGCGCTCATACCAATGAGTAATAGTGGTGCTGTTTCACCTAAAGCTTGGGCAACACCAATAATACCGCCCGTTAAAATACCCGGCAAAGCCAATGGCAATACATGGTGGAAAACTGTTTGTAAGCGTGATGCACCTAAGCCTAAAGCGGCTTGGCGAATCGAAGGTGGAACGGCTTTTAAAGATGCACGCGTTGTAATAATTACGGTTGGTAGTGTCATTAAACTTAAGACCAAACCACCCACAACAGGTGCAGAAAGTGGCATATGCATCCAACCAATAAAGATTGCTGCACCCAACAAACCAAATACGATCGATGGTACTGCTGCAAGGTTATTGATGTTGACTTCAATAATGTCAGTAATCCAGTTTTTCGGTGCAAATTCTTCAAGGTAAATAGCAGATGCCACACCAATTGGAATAGACAACACAATCACAATCAGCATCATAAATAGCGAGCCCATAAATGCGCCTGCTAAGCCAGAAGTTGCTGGTGAACTACGTGAATCTGGATTTTTAAAGATTTCTGTATTGAAGCTATTCGTGATTACACCATCGGCTTTTAACTGATCGGCCAATTGACGTACTTCAGGGCTCAGCTGTTGCTGTTCATCTGGGAGACTACGGTCAATATTACCTGCTAACCATACATCGACATTCGCATCAGCTAGAATTTTGAAGTCCTGCGTTTTACCAATCAGTGACGGATCTTTCATCACCATATCACGTAAGCGATAAGTTTCGGAACTGGTGTAAATACTATTCAACTCATCACTTTGATTTGCAATTTCAGGTGCTTTTTTAACAATACCGTTAACAATGAGCGCATCCCAATCCACCATGCCCATTTCAGTTTGCCAAGCGATAAAACGCTCTTCAAACTGTGCAGGTGACTCACCTTCTTTTTGAACCGGCTTAGGGCCGACTTGAATAATTGCTGGATCAAAAAACACTGGCACAGTCATGCTACTTTGCCAAAATGCAGGTAAGCCTTTTGCCAAGATACTGCCAAATAGCAAAGCAACAAATAATAAACCTGTAATGACCGCACCGAAGCCAAACATACGAAACGTCTTTTCTTTACGGTGACGCTTTGCCAATGAGCTTTCGATGATTTTTTTACGCTTTTCACGCTGCTCAGCAGCAGCTTGCGGATCGAATGTTTGATCCATATTTGATGTATTAATCGTACTCATTCGTATTGCTCACGGTATTTACGCACGATGTACAGCGCAACAATATTCAGACCTAAAGTAATTACAAACAGTGTTAAGCCCAATGCAAAGGCAACCAAGGCCTGAGGACTCGCAAAATCTGTATCACCTGTTAATTGATTCACAATGGTAATTGTGACTGTCGAAACTGCTTCCAGTGGATTGGCATGCAGTTGCGGACTATTACCAGCGGCTAGTACCACAATCATGGTTTCACCAATGGCACGTGATGCTGCAAGCAAGAACGCACCGATAATACCTGGCAATGCTGCTGGAATAACCACTTGGCGAATCGTTTCTGATTTTGTCGCACCTAATCCGAGTGAACCATCACGTAGTGCTCGTGGCACTTGAGTAATGATGTCATCTGATAATGAAGAGACAAATGGAATAATCATAATGCCCATGACAAAACCAGCGGTTAAGGCACTTGTCGCATTAATTTCGAGCCCAATCATTGCGCCTAAATCTTTAGCAAATGGACCAATGACCATTAAAGCAAAGACACCATAAACAATGGTTGGAATACCTGCCAATACTTCAATCGCAGGTTTTGCCCATGAACGAAAACTTGGTTTTGCATATTCAGCAAGATAGATCGCAATCATTAAACCAACAGGAACAGCTACCAATAATGCGATACCACTCACCATGAGCGTACCCCACAATAAAGGTAATAAGCCGTAACTGCCTTCTGCACTTCCCGAAGTACTAAAACCTGGGTTCCATTCAGTACCAAAGAAGAAGTCGAGAGGATTAACAAAACTAAAGAAGCGCATTGCTTCACTAAACATCGACATGACAATACCGACAGTGGTCAAAATCGCCACGCCTGAACATAGTGCTAGTGCTACATTTAAGACTTTTTCAACTTGATTTCGTGCACGATATTTTTCTGCAATGCGACGTTTAGCCATCACTAAACCAATCAATGCCGCACTTACAACAACTGCTAATTTCGCGAATGAACCAATGTTCTCAATTTTCTTTAACTGTTCTGCTGCTGCAAGTTCATAAGCAGCTGGTGTATCGCTCACCCCAAAACCCGAAGCCAATGCTTGTACACGCTCAACCATCACGCTTGTACTCGCCGGATCTAGCGTCGCACGAATTTGTTCAGGCACATGATTTAAAATGACTTGTTGAAAAATACTTGGTTCAACTAAATTCCAAACAATCAGAATTAAAAATGCTGGGATACCACACCACAACGCGACCAATGCACCATAGTAACCCGGTCGAGAATGCAGCATCGCTGAGTTATTCCCTTTACCTGCAAGTTTACGGCTCTTGGTTAAGCCAACTTGATAGGCAATGGCAATAATCGCCAGTAACACACCAATGAGGAGCAGATTCATGTAATCTCCACTGTTTCTTCAATTACACACTTTGAAAAAACGGTTTCTTTGCAAAAAAACCAAAGGCAGGTCGACCCTGCCATTGGCTATTTCCATACTTTTATTTAACAGCTTTACCCGCTTTGAAGTTTGCTAGTACCGCAGCACGTTCTTTGTCAGACATTGAAATCAGGCCAGCTTTTTCAAGCTTAGAACCTTTACCAGATACTTTTTTGCTTACAAAGAATTCTGTAAACTCTTTCAAGCCTTTGATTGATTTAAGATGTTCACCTTTCACGTAGAAGAACAATGGACGTGATACAGGGTAAGAACCATTCAGAATTGTTTTCTCAGATGGAGCAACGTTGTTAACTGTCGCTACACGTAATTTGTCACGGTTTTGATCATAGAAACCTAAACCAAAAACACCGACTGCATTTGGAGATGTTTTTAAACGTGCCAGTGTTTCAGTGTAGTCGCCAGAAATTTCAATCACACGGCCATCTTTACGGAATGTAGAACATGCCTTTTTCTGTGCATCTTTATCTAACTTCGCAAATGCTTGGTAAGTTTCACAGCCAGCATCAACCATTTTTTCTTGGAACACTTCACGTGTACCGTGGTTTGATGCAGGAATCACTAAAGTGATTGCTTCATTTGGAAGTGTTGGATCAATTTGGTTCCAACGTGTATATGGGTTTGCAACCATTTTACCGTTAGATGGTAATTCAGCAGCTAAAGCAGCGAATACATGTTGTGGACGTAATTTGAATGCCGCTTTTTTAGCGTTTGATGCAAACACGATACCGTCATAACCTACTTTAATCTCAAGAACTTGGTTTACACCTGCTTTTTTACAAGCTGCAAGTTCAGTGTCTTTAATTTTACGAGATGCATTAGCAATATCGATAGTGTTATCACCAACGCCATTACAGAATTGTTTCAAACCACCCGAAGTACCACCAGAACCTACAACAGGTGCTTTAAATTGTGGGAATGTATTACCAAACTCTTCTGCAACAATACTTGCGTAAGGCAAAACTGTAGAAGAACCAGCGATTTGGATCGTGTCACGAGCTGCATTTGCAGTTGTTGCAACAGCTGCCCCTGAAAGTGCCAACGCAATTGCGATATGATTGAAGCGCATTCTCATCTCTCTTTATTGATGCATTTATTGGAGTACGCCACTTTCTAATAAAGTCTTGTACTTTTTCGATACACGCATTTTGATTTTAGAATATGACAGCGGGGTTACAGCTTTATGACGGTTTTATGATAATTAATTCGTTACCTGCTCAAGACAATATAATAGAAAAAAGACCCTTTTCAGGGCCTTTCTATTTAAGTGGTAGGTTCAGTAGATTCAGGCAAGAGTACCGGTTTCCTGCGATATTTCATCACATACATCACCGTCAAAAACAGCAACCAGACCGGCACCAATGCAACGGCAATCTGCATTTCTTTGGTAAAGCTCATGATCATTAAAATCATGATGATAAATGAAATTGTCAGGTAATTACTCCAGCGGCCAAACAGGCTTGGGAATGCGGTCGTCTGCTGCTGTTCCTGCATGGCTTTTCTGAATTTCAAATGGGTCAGTGAAATCATCAGCCAGTTAATTACCAAAGCAGAAACCACCAGTAGCATCAGAATACCGAAAGCTTCATCCGGCATGAGGTAATTCATTAATACACAGATACCGGAGACTGCTGCCGAGAATAGAACAGCATTTATTGGGATACCCCGGCGGTTAATTTTCTTTAAAAATGCCGGTGCATTACCCTGTTGAGCCAGACCCAACAACATGCGGGTATTACAATAAATACAGCTGTTATAGACCGAAAGTGCAGCAACCAGAACTACAAAATTAAGAACATTCGCCACACCATGACTGTTCAATGACTGGAAAATCATTACGAACGGACTACCGCCCTGCGCCACCAGATTCCATGGATACAGACATAGCAACACGCCAATGGCACCAATATAGAAAATCAGTACACGGTAGACAATCTGATTCACTGCTTTTGGAATGGTCTTTTCTGGATTTTTGGTTTCACTGGCGGCAATACCAATCAGCTCCAGCCCACCAAATGCAAACATAATCACGGCAAGTGCCATCATAAAACCTGACCAGCCCTCAGGGAAAAATCCGCCATGCTGCCACAAATTTGTCACACTGGCCTGACTTCCTGCAGAACCGCTAAACAGCAGATAGATCCCGAATCCGATCATGCTTAAAATGGCAATAATCTTGACCATGGAAAATATAAATTCACTCTCACCGAAGAATTTGACATTGACCAGATTAATACCATTCATGAGCAGGAAGAATGCCAGTGCCGTGAGCCAGGTCGGAATCTCCGGCCACCAGAACTGAACGAAAGTGCCAATTGCACTCAACTCAGCCATACTGACTAATACATAGAGCACCCAATAGTTCCAGCCTGAAATAAAGCCTGCTTTTTTGCCCCAGTATTTATTGGCAAAATAACTGAATGAACCACTAACCGGTTCATGCACCACCATCTCACCCAATTGGCGCATGATCAGAAATGCAATGATGCCAGCAATGGCATAGCCTAAAAGTACTGATGGACCTGCCAGCTGAATCGTATGTGATAAACCTAAAAATAATCCTGTACCGATCGCTCCGCCTAAGGCGATTAGCTGGATATGCCGGTTGGAAAGCTGTTTTTTTAATTGATGATCTTCAACATCCATATTGTCACTCCTTGTGAACAATTTTTTTTAATTTCTACATTTTGCTAGATTGCCTTTTTGTAGGGAGGTGTATTCTGCTCAACCAGCTGCTTATAACCATATTCACCATAGTCATAGCGTGCCACGACTTCAGCGAACTGTTTTAAGCGTTGTGGCGCATCCATACGTGGGAGTTGCAGTTCAATCAGACATAATTCCTCAGCCTGATGAACCTGTGCGAGTGTACGCTTTAATTCTGCCGGGGTTTTGACTATATGAGCCTGATGCGGGGTATCTGCAGAAAAGACTTGGGCAAACTGGCTGTATTGCCAGTTCTGAATATCGTTGTACTTGGCATTTTCACCCATAATCAAACGTTCAATGGTATAGCCGCCATTATTTAAAATAAAAATTACAGGTTTTAAGCCTTCTCTTAATAAGGTAGAAAGCTCCTGAATGGTCAGCTGAATCGAACCATCCCCAATAAATAACAGATGACGGCGCTTCGGTGCAGCAAGCATACTGCCAAGCAAAGCAGGCAAGGTATAACCAATCGATCCCCAGATCGGCTGAACCAGATACTTAGCAGTCACAGGTAAAGTCAATCCTGATAAACCTGCATTGGCAGTGCCCACTTCTGCCACAATCACATCATCTTCCTGTAAGAACTCAGAAATTTGCTGCCAGAGTGCAGTTTGGCTAAGCGCAGTATTTTCTTCGATCTGTTGAGTTTGTAACGATGGTTTCGGTGCAGGATTAAAAGTACGTGGTTGATCATCTAAAGTCTGTTTTGAGATGGCTTGGATCAATTGAACTAAATCCAGTCCACTGATCATCTGCCCATCCAGACAAAGACAGGAATCCGCCAGATACAGCATATTTTGTGCGGATACACGATGTGAGAAAAATGCTGTGGCAACATCGGTAAAACGTGGTCCAATGGCAATCAGGCAATCTGACTGCTCCACCAGCTGACAAGTCGATGCTGCGCTTGCTGCACCTGCATAAATACCCGCATATAAGGGATGACTTTCATTCATGATATTTTTGGCAGTAGACAGGCAGGTATAGGGAATCTGCATGCGCTCAGCCCAATTTTGCAGCATATCGGTAAGCTGGAAAATTTCTGCTTCATTGTCAATGAGCAGAACTGGCTGACGTGCCTGTTTGATACGTTTGGCTATCCGTGTCGCAGTTTCTTGCAGAAGTTTTGGATCACTTTGGGGTCGGCTCAGATCTAGAGGCTGCTTTGGCACTTTAATCTGGAGATGGGTAATATCCGATGGAAGCTGAATATGAACCGGTCGACGCATCAATATACATTGCTTCAATACCCGGTCAATTTCACTCACTGCATTGGCTGGAGTCAAACGCGTCTGTGCCACGGTAAATTCGCGCATGCAGTTCATGATATTGTCATAATCACCATCGATCAGGGTATGGTGTAACAAAGCACCCTGTTCTACGGCATGTAAAGGCGGAATACCGGAAATATGCACCATGGCAACCTGCTCGGCATATGCACCTGCAATGCCGTTAATCGCGCTCAGGTCACCCACACCATAAGTGGTGAGCAAAGCACCGACACCATGCAGACGTGCATAACCATCTGCTGCATAGGCTGCGTTTAGCTCATTACAGTTACCGATAAATTCCAGTTTTGGATCAATTTCGATCTGTTCTAAATAGGAGAGATTAAAGTCACCTGGCACACCAAAAATATGCTGAATTCCTAGTTCTTGCAGGCGCTGATTAAGGTACTGACCAATTTCCATAAACATTATTATTTTCCCTATCACTTATTATGCTTCAATTACAGAATATTGCATTTCATTTTCTGATTTCGTGCATAATGCAAGTCACAATGATTCAAAAACACATAAAACGTGTATCGGATAAGGATTCAGCGCAATGGATGCAATGGATAAATTTGACTGGAAAATCATCCAGGCTTTGCAAAAAAATGGGCGCCTGACGAATCAGGAAATCGGGGATTTAATCGGTCTGTCAGCCTCTCAATGTTCTAGACGGCGTCAGCTGCTGGAGCAAAAAGGAATTATTTTGGGTTATAGCGCCTGCATTCATCCTGAAGCTTTGGGAATTGCAGTTTTGGCTATGGTTCAGGTCAATCTCAAAACACATGACGCAGCAGCCAAGATCGCTTTTCAACAATTGATTGAAGAAGAAGAAGCCATTCAGGAAGCTTTTTCTTTAAGTGGTGATGCAGATTTCATGTTAAAAGTAGGCGCTAAAAATCTGGAAATGCTGGCAAATTTTGTGACTGAAAAATTGCTGAGCTGTAATTTTATTGGTCATATCAAATCTTATATTGTCTTAAATAAATTCAAGCAATTACATTTTGATTTTCAGGCTGCCCGCCCTTTATTACGTTGATATATTTTAAGTAAAAGAAAAAAGCTCAAGTTTAACTTGAGCTTTTTTTGATTTAATTTTTATTGATATGAACAACCTGCTGAATCGTATTTTCGAGCAGACCACTCAGTCCGAACTGGGCACCGATGCCTGAATGCTTCCATCCGCCAAAAGGTACATGCGGGAAAATCTCACCATGCGTATTGATCCATGCCGTACCACAACTCAGCCGTTGAGCAAACTGCTGCGCCTGCTCCAGATCGGATGACCAGATTGAACCACCTAAACCAAAATCCGTATTGTTGGCTTCAGTCAGTACTTCTTCAATATCGTGATAACGGATCAAAGGTAATACCGGACCAAACTGCTCTTCCTGCACCAGACGGCTATCTGGGCTTACATTGGTCACAATCGTCGGTGCAATAAAATAACCTGTATCCGGTAGATTCTGACCAGATGTCATGACTATTGCCCCTTCATCCCGGGCTTCCTGAATCATGGCCTGAACTTTTTGGTATTGCTTAATATTTTGTACCGGACCAAAAGTAGTTGTCTCGGCTAAACCATCTCCCAGAGACTGTTGCTGCGCGACTTTTACTAATTCCTGTGCCAGTGCATCATACTGACTGTCATGTACATACAGGCGTTTCAACGCTGCACAGGTCTGGCCCATGTTGATAAAAGCTCCATGAAAGATTTGGGTTGCCATTGCCTGAATATCGGTATCTGGCAAAACAATGCCTGCATCATTGCCACCAAGTTCTAGTGTCAAATGCTTGAAAGTCGCAGCTGCGTTCTGCATGATTCTTTGACCAGTTGCGGTCGAACCGGTAAATACCACTTTGGCAATTGCAGAGTGACTGGTCAGCTTGGCACCGACCTCACCGCCTCCAGTAAGTATAGATACCACTCCAGGTGCAACTTCTTCCTGAATCAACTCACCGAGTCGAAGGGTCGACAATGGGGTAAATTCTGAAGGCTTATTGATCACTACGTTGCCAGCGCGAATTGCCGGCATTATATGCCAGACAGCAATCATTAAAGGCCAGTTCCATGGAGTGACCGATGCCACAATCCCTAAAGGCCGATGATGCAGTTCGATCCGTTTATTGGCATCATCCTGTAAGATTTCAGTTTCAATCTTGAGTTCTGCCTGATAGCGGGTCCAGGCAATGGCCCCACCGACTTCAAATTCAGCCAGCGCATAAGGTTTGCCCTGCTCCTGCACCACCAAACGCGCTAACTCTTCCCGATGTTCTTCAATACGATCCGCAATACGATGCAAGATTGACTGTCGCGTGGCATCATCCGTATTTTTCCATTGATGAAAAGCCTGCTCGGCACTACGGATGGCGTCTTCAATTTGTGCTTCCGAGGGAGAGGAACATAGGGCCAATACCTGCTCATCAGCAGGATTGATCACCACAAAACTTTCGGCAGCGCCTTGTACCATTTTTCCTTGAATAATACAGCCAACGGGTTGGGATACATGCAAATTAGTCATCTCTTCATCCTGAATCAGATATTTTTGTTGTTCCCTGACATTAGCTGATTTTGTCTGAATGGAGCTTGCATATCACATTAGGTATAAAGCCCTGAATACACATTGTGTGCATGGAAAATAGAATAAGCATCTTTCAGAATGCTTCTAAGCGCTTCAAATATCGCTTCCTTTAATTTTTTTGCCTATAGCTCATTCTTCCTTACATCCTGTTCGAATTTATGCAACAGCATGTCCTGATCTTTGAAATTTCGTAGAACATCACATTGGTCTATATTGAAATAAAGAATTACAGTGATAGCACCATGAACAGCACCACCATTCCAGTTTTCAATCCCGATTTACCGATTCACATGACATTTGAAGAACATGACTGGCATCTCCTGGCTCAATATTGGTATCCAGTGGCCTTAGCCCGTGATGTTTCTGAACAGCCGTTAGGAACAATGCTTCTAGATATGTCACTGGTCATTTATAAGATGCAGGATGAACTGATCGTGGCCAAGGATGCCTGTCCGCATCGTGGTGTGCCCTTAAGTCTGGGAAAAAATGATGGTCAAGGCGTGGTCTGTCCTTATCATGGCTTGCGTTTTGGTACACAAGGTAAATGCAACCGTATCCCTGCACATCCACAGCATAAAATTTCAGATCGGTTTCATTTACGGACCTATGCCGCGGTTGAACGTTATGGTCTGATCTGGTGTTCACTGACAGCTGACAAAGACACTGAACCGAATATTCCAATGATGCCTTATTGGAACGATGCAGATTATCAGCAACTGGTTTGCCCACAAGTCGACATCAAATGTTTTGCTGGCAGACAGCTAGAAGGCTTTATTGATGTAGCCCATTTTGCCTGGGTACATCCGGATACCTTTGGTGATCCGAATGATGTTGAAGTCCCGAATTACACCACAACAGAAACTAAATATGGTTTCAGTGCCGACTATATCAGCAGTGTTGGCCGTTATCCGATTGGGTTAGATCAGCGTGGTCAGGAAGATTTTAAATGGCTACGACATTTTGAAATTAGTCTGCCCTTTACCGCGACCCTGACCATCCATTTCCCTAATGATACCAAACAGGTGATTATGAATGCTGCCTCACCGATGACCGCCCGTGAGACCCGACTGTTTGCTCCTATCTGTCGTAATTATGATAAAGACTTACCCATCGAAGAAGCCTATGATTTTAATCTGAAGATTTTTGAAGAAGATCGTCTGATTGTCGAAAATCAGAAGCCTGAGTTTTTACCACTGGACTTATCTCTGGAAGCACATTTCCCGGCAGATCGTAGCTCCAGCATGTACCGCAAACTGTTAAGGAAAAAAGGTTTTAGTCCTTTATTTGCAGCTTAATTTTATTTAAAAATCATTATCTATGTGTCAGCCAAATTCCAATAAAAAAGGAGATCTTAACGATCTCCTTTTTCACACCATCACAGCTTATGCGATTGGCGGTGTATAAGTACCATTAGCGATTGAATCCTTGATACGATCCGCTTCTGCAAGCACCAGTGCCAACAGGTTCTTCACATTATCAAGCGTTGCAACCGGACTCAAAGTGGTCATTTTCAGAGATTGAACCTGACCGACTTTGGTGACGCCAATGTTCGCTTCACCACGCGCAAACAGTTCATCTGCGACGTTCTGGTTCAAGGCATCGACAAACTCAGCTGGATAGCCTGCTGGAACCACACGGAATAATACCGATGCAAATTGTGGCTCAACCAGAAGTTCCAGACCATCAGTTGCCTTGATGTAATCTGCCACTTCGCGAGTCAATTTTACGCCATGGTCGATCATCGAGCCATAAAGCTCTTCACCCAGCGCTTCTACGGTCATCCACAATTTCAACGCGTCAAAACGACGAGTCGTTTGTAGAGACTTCGATACCAGGTTAGGAACACCGTGCTCTTCATCATAAGCAGAGTTCAGGTATTCTGCTTCATAGTGCATGAAACGATAATTCGCTTCATCTTTCAGCAAGAATGCACCACATGAAATGGTCTGGAAGTAATGCTTATGGAAATCCAGTGTCACAGAATCAGACAGCTCGATACCATCCAGCATAGAACGATAGTCATTCGACAGGATCAGCGCACCACCCCATGCTGCGTCGATATGCATCCACGCGCCATATTTATTGGTGATTTCACGAATCTGTTTCAGTGGATCAATTGCGCCAGCATCAGTCGTACCCGCTGTTGCGACTACACATGCCACGATCTTGCCTTCAGACTGAAGATGCGCCATGGTTTTTTCCAGCGCATCAACGTCCATCTGAGCATTTTCATTCACAGGCACAGTCACGACAGATTGGAAGCCCATGCCCATCATCGCCATGTTCTTTTGCACAGAGAAGTGCGCATTTTCAGAACAGATGACTTTGACGTTACGCATTGCATCCGCTGGGATACCATCACGCTGAACCGACCACGGATTACCGTTTTCATCTTTCCAGTTTTTCGCGATGCAGGCATCACGCGCCAGCAATACGCCCATTAGGTTGGATTGCGTACCACCAGAAGTGAACACACCTGCCTGGCCTGAGCCATAGCCAACTTTCTGACGTAGCCAGTCAATCAGCTGCACTTCCATCAAAGAACCTGCCGGGCTTTGATCCCAAGAGTCCATTGACTGGTTAGTGGCATTAATGAGCACTTCCGCGATCTGGCTGGTGACCATCGTCGGGCAATGCAAATGCGCAAGCGAATGCGGGTGATGTACTTTCAAGCTCTTGTTGAGGAATAGCTCAACCATACGCTCTAAAGATTTCTGTACGCCCAAGCCTTCTTTAGAAGGATTGAACGCAATTGCGCTACGCAATTCCTTGATGCTACCGCCGGTATACATCTTGTCGTTTTGCAACCATGCTGCAACCGCTTTGGTCGCCTGATCCATCGCCGACTCATAGTCAGCGATAGATGCAGCATCATTGCAGAGTAACGCTTTACGGTGTTCTGCAAAATCTACCATGAATTACGCGCCTCGAACTGCGACTAGAGCTTCAGCAACCGCTTTCTTGAAGCGAACCAGAACTTCTTCACACTCAGCCTGAGTGATGATCAATGGGCAAAGTAAACGGATTACTGTACCATTACGCCCACCTTTTTCCAGCAACAGTTTGTTGTTGAAACAAGCGGTTTGAATTGCTGCAGCCAATTGGCCATCAGCAGGGAAAGAACCCATATGATCCGCTGGTTTACGCTCGTCGACGATTTCAACACCAATCATTAGACCACGACCACGTACATTACCGATACATGGGAATTCAGCAGCCAGTTTTTTCAGTTCAGCTTGCAGGAAATCACCACGTTCTTGTGCATTTTGCGCAAGGTTTTGTTCTTTAATGGTATTGATCGTTGCAAGACCTGTACCCATCGCCAATTGGTTACCACGGAAAGTACCGGTATGACCAGCAGGTTGCCAAGCATCAAACTTACGTTTAATACCAAGTACGGCAAGCGGCAAGCTACCACCTACGGCTTTAGACATCACTACGACATCAGGTTCAATCCCTGCGTGTTCGAATGCAAACATTTTGCCTGAACGCGCAAAACCAGCCTGAACTTCATCAAGAATCAACACGATGTTGTGTTTTTCAGTCACTTCGCGGATTTTTTGCAACCATTTTACTGGCGCAGTTACCACACCGCCTTCACCCTGAATCGCTTCAAGGATTACAGCTGCAGGTTTGGTCACACCGCTTTCTACATCTTCAATGAAATTTTCAAAGTAGTAAGTCAGAGCATCAACACCGGCTTCACCGCCAAGACCCAGTGGGCAACGGTATTCATGCGGATACGGCATGAACTGTACACCCGGCATCAAACCGTTCACTGCATTTTTCGCAGACAGGTTACCTGTCATTGCCAATGCACCGTGAGTCATACCATGATAACCGCCAGAGAAGCTGATCACTGAGCTACGACCAGTAAAGGTTTTCGCCAGTTTAATCGCGGCTTCAGTTGCATCTGCACCTGATGGACCACAGAACTGCAAGCAGTACTCTTCTTGGCCACCTGGAAGATAAGAAAGAAGTGCTTCGGTAAAAGCATCTTTTAAAGGAGTAGTAAGATCCAGGGTATGCAATGGTAAACCGCTTGCAATTGTATCCTGGATACTTTGAATGACTGCAGGATGATTATGGCCTAAAGCCAACGTCCCTGCCCCAGCTAAACAATCAAGGTACTCAGTACCTTCAACATCGGTAACCCAGCAACCTTGTGCTTTCGCTATCGCTAACGGTAATTTACGTGGATAACTACGCACATTCGATTCCATCTGACTTTGGCGAGTCAAGTAGTATTCGTTTGTGGAATTGGTGGCAGGGTTTACAGAAGTAACGCTCATATCGAATTACCATCTCTGATATGGGTGAAAGAAATAAGTCTGGTGACGTTTGGTCCTTTGACTCGGCGCTTTATAAAGGTTCTAGCTAGCAGTTTTGTATTCGAACAACTAGGAGGCGGATGATACCGAATTTTTCAGGAAAATAAACAACTTTCAGTCACATTTTGTCCTAATCTTTATCGAAAAAAAATATCATGCTAATCCATCCCCTAAATCATCATCTTACAGTGTGACAGCAGAAAGAAAAGCGTGTTCTTTTATGCTTTTTTGTAGCGCAGGCGGTATTCAGGTAATCAATCTTAAAATTATTTATTAAGTATTTAATTATTAATAATAAATATAAATTAAATAATGAGATAAAATTAAAGAAAATTTAACACTCTTACGACAAATATTTCGTAAAAAGATCACAATTGAGATTTAATATTTTAACAACGGCTTAGATGGCCAATTTTAAGAAAAACAGGACAATTTCATGCGTCTCTTAGCACTTACCAGTTTGATCCTTGCCAGCACCCTCTCCACAGGCACATTCGCAGCTCCTGCTGAATCTCTGAATTATAATGTTGTTAATCTTTCAGCAGAGGCCAGCCGTGAAATCTCAAATGATGAAATGCATGCTGTGCTTTATATTGAAAAATCCAACAAACAACCAGCTGAACTGGCCACTCAAATTAACCAGCTGATGAGTCAGGCGATCGCCACAGCACGCAAATATCCAACTGTGAAAATCGAGACTGGGGCACAAAGTACTTACCCTATTTATGACAATGACAACCGTAAATTGAAAGAATGGCGTGGTCGTGCCCAAATTCGTCTGGAATCGAAAGATTTTAAAGCGACATCTCAACTGATTGCCGAATTACAACAGCACTTCCAGACCCAGTCGATTAACTTTAAAGTATCAGACGAAAAGCGTAAAAAAGTTGAAAGCGAACTGATAATTGAAGCCACCAAAAACTTCCAGCAACGCGCACAGGCACTCACCCAGACCTGGAACAAACCGAGTTATCAACTGGTGAACTTAAACCTGAATACTAACAATTATTCACCACAGCCAGTACCGCGCATGGCCATGATGAAATCTGCATCGGCTGATATGGCGGTTCCTGAGCAGGAATTTGCGGCGGGTGAATCGCAAATGACCGTCAGCGCGAATGGGGCGATTCAGTTTAAATAAGACTTCATTATATTCCTCAGACTTTTAAGAACCACTCTTTTGAGTGGTTTTTTTATCATGTGAATATTCTCTGAAAAATCAATGCTACAAATTCATACAAACTCAGATATGAATTGAGCTTTGATCGGTTTAGAGTAACGGACATTTGTGTCAACCCTCTCTCCTCATGTCACTCGATCAATTGAACCTGTATCTGTTTCATCTTCTCAATGTACCTGACCAAGCCTCGATCTGGATGATTAACTATGCCAGTCTGATAGCGCATGATCTGGTGTATGTATTCCTGCTGATTTTTGCTATTGCCTGGCTGCGTGGTAGTCATGAAGTAAAAACCGGGATTATTAAAGCTGCAATCTTCACAGCAATTACCTTGTCGATTAGCGAGGTATTATCTACCGTTCTAAACACACCTCGCCCTTTTGTCATGGAAGTTGGCCGAACTTTGATTGAACATGCGCCTACAGGTTCATTCCCAAGCAACCACATGAGTATTTTCAGCGGGATTGCCTTTGCCTATTATTTCTCAGTACAACGTGATTTGGGACGAATCCTGCTCTGGACTGCTTGGCTGGTAGCCTGGTCACGAGTTTATGTGGGTGTACATTTTCCGATTGATATGGTGGGAGCATTCCTGATTGCTTTAGCAGTCAATCTTGCCGGCTTACCGCTCTGGTGGAAATATGAGAATAAAATCATGCGCTTTATTTTCAGTATTCATCAATTCCTGTTTAAGCCTTTTATTCGAATGGGATGGATTAAATAAACTTAATCCAAATGTCATAAAAAAATCCCGCTCGAAAGCGGGATTTTTTTATAGACCGAAGATTTAGTAAATCGCCATATGATTGCGATGAATCATCTCTAAAGAACGTGCTTCACCCAAGACCTGATGCACTTTATCTGATGCCAGACCTTTGACAATTTCCGCTGAACGCGAACTGAAGTTGACACGTCCTACAGCAATACGGTGACCTTGTCGATCGACACATTCCACTACATCACCACGGTCAAAATGTCCTTCTACCGCTTTGACACCGACAGGCAACAAGCTACGGTGATTTTCTTTGATGGCTTTAACCGCACCATCATCAATCACCAGACGACCTGCAGTTTGCAGATGCGCTGCTAACCATTGCTGATGTGCAGTCATACGATCATCATCAGTGATAAATAACGTACCCAGCATTTCACCCGCCATCAGGCGCGATAAAACATTGTCACTATCACCACTGGCAATTAATGTCGGACAACCAGACTTGGCAGCCAGACGAGCAGCACGGACTTTGGTCAGCATACCGCCACGACCAAATTTTCCGCCGCCGCCTGCCATATCAAACAGGCTTTCATCCATGGCACGAACGGTATGGAACAGTTTAGCATTCGGATTAGAACGTGGATCCGAGTCGAACATGCCTTCCTGATCGGTCAGGATAATCAGCAGATCTGCATGAACTTGACCTGCGACCATCGCTGCGAGTGTATCGTTATCACCAAAGCGGATTTCATCAGTAGAAACCGTGTCATTTTCATTAATGACTGGAATCACATGCCAGTCAATCAAGTGTTGCAAAGCATCACAAGAGTTGAGATAGCGACGACGGTCTGCCAGATCATCATGAGTCAATAATACCTGAGCGGTTTGAATGCTGTGTTTTTCCAGTACACTTGACCAGGTCTGGATTAAACCCATTTGACCAATGGCAGCACAAGCCTGAAGACTGGGTAGATCGGTGGGTCGATTCTCAAGTTTCATTCGAACCATACCTTCAGCCACAGCTCCGGAAGAAACGAGAATAATCTCGTGTCCGGCATTGTGTAGATCCGCGATTTGTCCCGCCCAATGCGAGATCGCATCTAAATCTAAACCTTGCCCGTTTGCTGTGAGTAAAGATGATCCGATTTTAACAACGATTCGTTTACAACCCTTGAGCTGACGTTGCCCATCTACCACTTCTATCATCTTGTCCTCAGACTTATCTTTAAAAGATTAACGTACGTAATATACTTCTACGTCGCTGTCGTCATCATCTTCATCATCAAAGTCATCGCCACCCAGACGTTGAGCGCGACGCATTTCACGATAAGCTTCTTTCGCAGCAATCGTTTGTTCACGTGTTTCAGCTTCAAGCTGATCACGGAATTCTTTCATCTCTGCTGCGTATTCAGGATCTTCAACTTCGCGTTCGCGTTGCTGCTCGATTTGATCCATCAGGTAATACACCACATCCTTAGTGCCTTCAGCCGTTAAGCCTGAAGTTTTAAAGACAGGACCTTCCCACTGCAATTCTTCAAGAATGTGATTACACCATTCGTCACGAGTATCTACAGCAAGCTGATCGACCTTATTCAGAACCAATACCACTGGTAATTTTGAAAGTGTTGGGGAGAATTTTTGCAACTCATTCAAAATCGCTTTGGCATTGTAAGCTGGATCTGAACCGTCAATCGGTTGAACATCTACAATGTGAAGCAGAATACGGGTACGTGCCAAATGTTTCAGGAAGCGAATCCCGAGACCTGCACCTTCTGCCGCACCTTCGATCAGACCTGGAATATCCGCCATTACAAATGAACGGTGACGATCCGCATCCACTACACCCAGGTTAGGCACCATGGTTGTAAATGGATAATCCGCCACTTTTGGTTTTGCTGCGGAGACTGCACGAATAAAGGTTGATTTACCTGCGTTCGGCATACCGAGCAAGCCAACATCAGCCAGCACTTTCAGCTCAAGACGGATTTCACGGAATTCGCCTTTGGTACCATGCGTACATTTACGCGGAGAACGGTTGGTTGATGATTTGAAGTGGGTATTACCCAAACCACCTTGGCCGCCATGTGCCACTAATACTTTCTGGCCGTCTTCAACCAGATCTCCAATAATATCGCCAGATTCTGAATCGACGATAGTTGTTCCCACAGGAACTTTTAAAATAACTGATTCGCCACCACGACCAGCACAGTTTGCGCCAGCACCGTTTTTACCACGTTCAGCGCGAAATTTACGGGTATAACGATAATCTACAAGGGTACTCGTGTCGTCGTCAGCCTGAATATAAATGCTGCCGCCACGACCACCATCACCACCATCTGGACCACCAAATGGTACGAACTTTTCACGGCGAAAACTGGCTACGCCATTGCCACCGTCGCCAGCCTCTACGGTAATGACTGCTTCATCAACAAAGCGCATAATGCCAATCCTCTAAAAACTTTAAAAACCGCCTATTCTGCCATATTTTAAAGCATTTCTCGACTATATTTATTGGGCTTTCCATGAAGAAGACCCAATTTAAGATTATTTTATATTATTCAAGCAAAAAGCTGATACAGATTGACGATTTATCAAGAAATTATTGTGAGGAACTTATACAAAATAAAGATCAAAAAAATATTTGTACTTGGCTTAGATTTGAGTTAGGTCTTTTCTTATAGTTGAAGTGATTTACTGCTTTAAGCTTAATTTTCTTGATTGTGTTTTACTCTTTGATTGAGTTGATTTTGAAAAAATAACTTATTTGTAATCCAAAAGAAAATTAGAAACTGTCTTATTAAGTTTTATAAAAAACAAGGTTGATGAGATAATTTCTAAGCTCTTGACTCGATTTATTAGCTTCACCTACTGTCATATCAAAATCATTTTCATATTTTAAATAATTAGCTTTAAAGTAAGTATCATCGTTACCATATGTTCCAATATGGTCCCAGAGTTCTTTTATACCTTCATTCACCAACTCACATTCAGAATTAAAATTATTTACCAATGTCTTTAATTCTATATTTTCCTTTTGATACCGAACTATCATATCCAGATTCTTTTTAAGTGAAGACGTTCGATCTTTTAATTTTTCAATTTCAAAAAGATACTGGTTATTAAAAAGTTTTTCTCTATTTTCACTTAATTGCCATGATCTAAATTGATATTTCACGCTATTTGCTACATTTATCAAATGACTCTCTAATGCAAGCAAAGATGCATAATTATCTTTAGACATACTAGATAGAATTTCACTCCCTTTCTGCTCTCTCCAGCTTGTATAAGTCATTAATACGGCTATTGGAGCAAAGATTGCAGCTGACCAAAGTAAAAGATTAGTCGCTAAAGTGAGATCAACTTCTAAAAGTTGAAAGATCGCATAAATAGCGATGCATAAAGTTAGGATAATTGCGTACACTGCCAATAATCGAGCAACTAAATTTTCTGATTTATCCATTTATTGCTTCCCCAAAAGCAATTTAAGTTTTATTTAGCAACACGCTCTTTATTTTCCAAAATCTCTGGCAAACTCCGCTCTACCCAGCCAATCAAATAATTTATTTTTTCTGCCGCTTGCGAACCGGTAATGGTCAATTGATATTCCACTTTAGGGGGTACAACCGGATATACCGTTCTTAAAATAAAACCATCTTGTTCCAGCATTTTTAAGGTTTGTGCCAGCATCTTTTCACTGACCCCTTCAATTCGCTGTTTCAACTCACTAAAGCGATGTACGCCCTCACTTAAACAGCGCAATACCAGCACTGACCATTTATTAGTGAGATGTTCCAGTATTTCACGGGATGGACATTCATTAGATAGCACCTGTCCCAACAATGGACTGATTGCATACTTGGTCATTGAAGAGTTCCTTTCTTGATCACAGTTTTTAGTTATTACTTACTATTTTTAATGTACTTACCATTTGTAAGTTAACAGATTCATATGGACGTATCAAGGTGATTTTTCAAATTAATTCTATTTAAATCCAAAACTTAAACCTAAAAAACATGCAATAAAAAAGAGCCTCAAATGAGGCCCTTTTTTCAGCTCAATACTAATTATGCATTAGTTTCAGCAGGAACTTTTGGATAGCTTACGCCGCCCATTTGTTCAGCAATACGTAATACCTGGCAGCTATAACCCACTTCGTTATCATACCAAACATAAGCAGTTAAGCGGTTGCCTGAAGTGATTGTCGCTTGAGCGTCGAATACACCTGCAGTACGCGAACCGATAAAGTCAGAAGATACAACTTCAGTAGAGTTTGTATAACCGATTTGACCTTGAAGGTTAGAATTGATTGAGATTTGGCGAATGTATTCATTCACTTCATCACGATCAACTTCTTTATCTAAAGTCAGGTTCAGGATCGCAAGAGATACGTTTGGTGTAGGAACACGTACAGAGTTACCAGTCAACTTGCCTTTCAGTGCAGGAAGTGCTTTCGCAACTGCTTTAGCAGCACCAGTTTCAGTGATGACCATGTTCAATGTTGCAGCACGGCCACGACGGTCAGCTTTGTGGTAGTTGTCGATCAGGTTCTGGTCGTTTGTGAACGAGTGAACTGTTTCAACGTGACCATTGATCACTGTGTATTTGTCGTTTAACACTTTCAATGTTGGAGTAATCGCATTGGTTGTACAGCTTGCAGCAGAGATGATTTGATCTTCATCAAGGATGTCAGCCTGGTTCACACCAAATACAACGTTCTTCATGTCACCTTTACCAGGTGCAGTCAGAATTACACGGGCAGCGCCTGGGCATTTAAGGTGTTGAGCAAGACCTTCAGCATCACGCCATTTACCAGTGTTATCGATCACTAATGCATTTTCGATACCGTATGCAGTGTAATCCACTTCAGATGGATTAGATGCATAGATCACTTTGATGAACTGACCGTTTGCAATAATTGCTTCGTTTTCTTCATCTACAGAAATCGTACCCGCGAATGGACCATGGATTGAGTCACGACGTAATAAAGACGCACGTTTTTCAAGGTCACCGTCAGATGATTTACGAACTACGATTGCTTTCAGGTTCAAGCCACGGCCTAGACCTGACTGGCTGATCATCAAACGGGCAAGGATACGACCGATACGACCGAAACCGTAAAGAACAACGTCTTTACCTTCAACAGAAGTTGCATTGCCTTCAAGTGATTTCACAGCATCAGCAACGAATGCGTTAACATCACCACCTTTCGCTTTGAATTCAACAGCAAGTTTACCTAGATCAATTTCAGCAGTACCGATGTTTTCCACTTTTGCCAATGCTTCAAGGATTGGGAAAGTGTCTACAACAGAAAGCTCAACGTCTAATACGCGAGTACGACGATGCGCTTTAAGGATCTGAATTACAGAACGGTTAATTAAAGAGCGACCGTAAACTGTAGCTACGATATTTTTTTCACGATATAACTGACCTACTAGGGCAATCATACGTTCCGCAAGTTCTTCACGGTTTTTCCAACGACCTTGGTGCTCTGCATGGAGGGCAACGATAGTGTCTTTGCTCACAGATACGTCCTCTAATTAATTGTAAATCTAAGCATAAATTTCAAAACCCGATAATTGTAATGGAATTGGCCGCAAGTTTGAATCAAAAGCTGATTAACTCTGGCCGAAAATCCGATATATTCACTATAAATTTTGAAAATAATTGTAATTAGTCAGATGATTTTGCATTCAAAATTTGAAAGTTCCTCTATTCCCTGTAAAAACCAGATTTTTGTTAAATGTTGTTTATTCGGTCAAATTTATCATTCAAGAATCTAAACGCTTCTGATAACGCTCTAAATTTTGTGCTAGTGCCAAGCGTCTTTTTCGTTGTTCAATAATGTGTAGTATACCTTCAATCACCAACAATACGACGGCCAGCCAGATCGGAAGATAAGTCAGCCATTCGCCAGCTTCAACCCGCTCCCCTAATGCCATAGACGCAAAAGCCAAAAGTACTGGTTCTAAATAGCTCAATAACCCAAAGATGACAAAAGGCAAATAGCGACTCGCCAGAATATAGCTTCCCAATCCTAACGCACTTAAAAAGCCTAGACCCAATACCGCAAAAATCAAATGCTGTGCATTAAGAATTAATTGCATGGAATCGCTATGAATAAAGCCCAGATAAATCGCGACAGGCAGAATGATGAAAAGGTCCCACCAGAAACCGCCCAAATGATCCGTCTGGAATTTACGGCGCATAAAGAAATACAGCGGATATGCCAGTGCTACATACACCGTTTCCCACGCGATCGAACCGATCCTCCAGATTTCATGTCCTACACCTAATATGGCCAGTGCGACTGCTGCCATTTGCCAGCGTGACAACTTCTCTTTATAGAGCACACATCCGACCAAGACCATGACTAAAGGCAACAGGAAATATCCCAGGGATACCTGTAAACCGCGGCCATTAATTGGTCCCCATAAAAAGAGCCACAACTGTGTCGTACATAACAGGGAACTGATGATCAACCAGATCAGAAAAGCAGGCTCTTTGAGAATGCGTTTAAAAATATGAGTGATATGACTCAAATCGCCTGACCACCACATGAACGCAGTCAAAAATGGAATGGTCGCCAGCATCCGCCAGGCAAAGGTCTGTTCACTGTCTAAAGGCTGCAACAATGGCGTGAATATATAAAGAACACCAAATACCACTGATGCCAATACCGATAATGCAATACCTTTATACATGCTTCAAACCCAAGATCATTCCAGCACATTATAACGATTAGTCTAAAATAAAGCTTGAAGATTCATCTGACCAAAGGTAATAGCAAGGCAAAATATATAATTCAAAAAAGAGCTGGATTAAAAAAACCATGCCGAAGCAGGGTTTTTTATACATAACCCGATTGGCCTTTTATTTTCTTGCCTGTTGGGTCTGTTTGGTATGTATCACATCACTCAAATCATAACCCACAGATTGCGCATATTGCAGGTATTCATTCACCACGTTCTGATCAAGTTGAGGATCACGTGACAATACCCACATATATTTACGTTTAGGCTCGCCTACCAGTACGGTTTGATAATTATCATCCAGTTTCAAAACCCAATAATCGCCACGGCCCACTGGCAACCAGCGAATAAACTCTGGTAAGAAACTTACTTTGAGCTTGGTGTTATAAGGTGCATTCTGAATGTATGCCTCACCTACGGATTGGGTCACCTGACCATTTTTCTGGATACAACGGTTATCTACATTAACGTTACCATTTTCATTTAATGTATACGTCGCCGTAACATCACGATCACACTTGTTCTGGAATGTAAGTGGTTTACGAGCCACTTCATACCAAATGCCCAAATAACGGTCCAGTTCAACTTTCTCTACAGTGGGTAAAGAATCGTTCTTGGCATAAGCCATGGTTGCAGCCCCGAGTCCAAGTAGAACTGCACCACCCACTGCAATTTTTGCAAGTTTCAATCCCGCATGAGGCAGATTATTTTTAGTTGTCATACGATACCTATTTGATCAGGACAAAATTTTCAATATGAATATTTCGTACTTACAATAGCGACATCCGCAGACATACTTTGTAGCATTATGTTAGGTTTGTGATTGATTTTACGTAATTTAAATCTGTAATTTACACACAGACCTAACTTAACATCTGCGCTTTTAAACGTAAAATTTCATCCCGTATACGTGCAGCCTGCTCAAATTGTAGCTCTTTTGAAGCCTTGAGCATTTCTTTCTCCAGTTTATTGATATGCTTCGCGAACATCTTTGGATCGGCCATGATATGGCGTTCATCTGCACTGATCGCACGGGCCTGATCCGAAGCTTTCAGCTCAATAGTTTCATCATCCAGCACTTCACCCGTATCAATTTCCTTAATCACCTGACGTACTGCACTACGTGGTGTAATACCATGCTCTTCATTGAACTGAATCTGTTTGGCACGACGGCGTTCAGTCTCATCAATGGCTTTTTGCATTGAATCAGTGATACGATCCGCATACAAAATCGCTTTACCTTTCAAGTTACGCGCAGCACGACCAATGGTCTGAATCAATGAACGTTCTGAACGCAGAAAACCTTCTTTATCCGCATCCAGGATTGCAACCAGTGAAACTTCTGGCATATCCAGACCTTCACGTAGCAGGTTAATGCCGACCAGAACATCATGCACACCGGTACGTAGCTCATGAATAATCTTCACACGCTCAACGGTATCAATATCGGAGTGCAAATAGGCAACCTTGATTCCATATTCTTTTAAATAGGACGTCAGGTCTTCTGCCATGCGCTTGGTCAATGTCGTCACCAGCACACGTTCATTCATTTCCTTACGGATATTGATTTCAGACAGTACATCATCGACCTGAGTCAGGACTGGACGGATTTCAATTTCCGGATCAATCAGACCGGTTGGACGAACCACCTGCTCGACCACCTGTTCAGATTTTTCCATTTCATATCTTGCAGGTGTGGCACTGACGTACACGGTCGTCGGTACAATACGTTCCCATTCCTCAAATTTCATCGGACGGTTATCCAGCGCACTTGGCAAGCGGAAACCATAATTCACCAGATTTTCTTTACGGGAACGGTCACCTTTGTACATGGCTCCAATTTGTGGAACGGTCACATGCGATTCATCAATAATCAGCAAGGCATCATCAGGCACATAATCAAAAAGTGTCGGCGGTGCTTCGCCTGCCGGACGACCCGATAAATGACGTGAATAGTTTTCGATCCCGTTGGTATAACCGAGCTGCTGCATCATTTCCAGATCATAACGGGTACGCTGCTCGATCCGCTGAGCTTCCAGCAACTTGTCATTTTCACGGAAAAAGACCAGACGTTCTTTTAACTCATCTCGAATCGTTTCAATCGCGCGAGCCAGATTGTCTTTCGGTGTTACATAGTGACTTTTAGGATAGATCGTGACACGCGGCACTTTACGGATCATTTTCCCGGTTAAAGGATCAAACCAGCGAATGGAGTCGACTTCATCATCAAACAGTTCAATCCGGATGGCATCCTGATCCGATTCGGCTGGGAAAATATCAATGATCTCACCACGGATACGATATGTACCACGCAGGAATTCCAGTTCATTACGTGAATACTGCATTTCGACCAGACGACGGATAATATCATCACGACCAATGCGATCCCCTTCCACCACATGCAGCAGCATGCTCATATAAGCATTCGGATCACCCAGACCATAAATTGCAGACACCGAAGCAACAATAATCGCGTCACGTCGTTCTAAAAGTGCACGGGTGGCCGAAAGACGCATCTGGTCAATGTGGTCATTAATCGCCGCATCTTTCTCGATAAAGGTATCTGAAGATGGCACATAGGCTTCTGGCTGATAGTAGTCATAATAACTGACGAAATATTCAACCGCATTATTCGGGAAAAATGCTTTAAATTCACCGTAGAGCTGTGCAGCCAGCGTTTTGTTATGGGCCATGACAATAGTCGGACGCTGGGTACGGGCGATGACATTGGCCATAGTATAGGTTTTACCTGAACCGGTAACCCCCAGCAAAAGCTGATCGTGATAGCCTTTTTCTATACCCTTGACCAGCTTTTCAATGGCCTGTGGCTGATCGCCAGCAGGTTGATAATTAGTCACCAGTTCAAAGGGTTGTTTATCACTCATAGCTTTAATAATTTCACTGCGGATATCGACTCAATTTATTATGGGGGTAAAATTGAATTACTCAATCCCTATCCAGGTTTCTGTTTAGTAAAATAAATCGAGTGAAATATTATGCTTTCGTAGCCTAAAACCATTTTAGTTCTAATCTTTTCTATCAAAATTGAATCAGTATAAGTTTTGATTCGGTTCCTTACCTCATTCTGGCTTATTCAATATTTAGCCAAAATTTCTGTATAAAGTTCTGCTTTATCTGATGAGGTAATAAAGATTAATTTCACCTTGACCCTTATAGCGTTCAAAGGCAACATGAAGCTAATCAGGACATCGAATAAAAAAGCCATGACTTACCATTATCACGATGAAAGTATTGTTAAATCTCTGCCAGAAAATACGGTATTTGTTTTCGGAAGCAATTTAGCCGGACAACATGCCGGAGGTGCAGCTCGAACAGCTTATGAGCATTTTGGGGCGGTCATGGGGGTTGGTCGTGGCTGGGCGGGTCAAAGTTATGCTATTCCGACTATGAATGAGCATTTGCAACAGATGCCTCTCTCACAGATCCAGCACTATATTGATGACTTCAAGATTTACACCAAGAACCATCCTAAAATTAAATATTTTATTACTTCGGTCGGTTGTGGCATTGCAGGTTATAAAGTTGAAGAAATCGCTCCGATGTTTAAAGGCATTTCTCACAATGTCATTTTCCCGCAATCATTCCGGCCTTTTGTAGAAAAAGCGCTTCCGAAAATTACGTCGCAATTCCTGCATACCATCTTCCGGGATTCAGTGATTTTTACTCCGGCGACAGATGAGCTGATTGATGTTCTGGCACTGACCGATAATGAAAAGAGTCTGGCCAAGATTCTGCTCAATACTCAGATTTATCCGGTCGATAGCAATGGTCGTGACCGTGTATTCGAGATTGAAGATATTCTGCATAACCTGAATGGCAAGATTTTTGATTTCCAGAATAATTCTGAAGGTTCCATGCTGTTTGGTGCCGTAATTCTGGCGCTACTGGAACTTTATAATATCAATGAAAAAGACTTTATTGATGTCTGGAAAGGCGATCGTGAGATTGCCCCGCCAAAACCTGAAAATAAGGCGCGTAAAACAGTTCGCTAAGAAAATCTCAAATTTTACTCATAAAAAAGCCATGAACTTCATAGCTTTTTTATTTATTAACGTTTGCCCATTGAACGGCGTGTACCACGAGGTGGCATCCAGGTCCGATCAGCATAACGCTGCGGTTTAGGTCGCAGATCTTCCAGAACTTCATCTGAAGCAGATTGTTCTGCCTGTTTTAATGGAAACGGTAAATTAACCAGTGGCTTTTTCTTGGGAGAATTTTGGGAGCTCATGCGCAATACTCAATAATTTATGCGGCTATTGTACAAAAAAACTCTATCTGCTGTGTACCATCGGTTAGCTAAATTTATTAAAGCTTTTTCTAGTAGGTTTTAAGCGGAAAATTTGCTGATTTCTTGTATATATCACGTCCGGAACAGAAAGCTTAAATCATTATTTAAAACTTAGATTAATGATAAAAATGTTACCCACTTCTTACTCTATTACTTCAATAAAATTGAAAATTTTATAAAAATTAACATCCTATTTATCTTCACTATTCATGATAATTTTTACATAAATATATATTTTATTAATACAATTTATACAAATTTTGGCATTTTTTACTTTCTGTTAACTTTTCACTAATCGTTCTGTAACTGTGTAAATTGGTGAGATTTAACTAAATTGTTCAATAGAAAAAAAATAACTAGCACGGACAAGGAGTCCTCTGAACAATGAAGACAATCATGGTATGCATGGCAGGTCTAGCCACACTACCCCTGCTTGCACATGCAGAATCCCCATATTTCAGCCTACAGGATGGCGATGGCTTTAAGCGATTTTCCGTTTCAGTTGGTGCACTGCATGTCATGCCACAAGGAAAAGCTCAGCCTTTTCAAGTTAATACTGCTGTAAAAAATGGTGAAGTTGCCAGAAATGGTACTATTCAAGTCGATACTGTATTGAATAACTTGAATTCTAATGTTGACCAAGAGGGTCTTGCAGCAGCATTAGAATTTCTGGGTTTTTTTACCGGTGGTGAATTAGGTAGTGGACTCAGCGGTAGTTCACGAATTCAAGGGTTGGAGGAGTGGAATAATCCGGGCACCGGTCTGGAAGCAGATGATGTCACTACGCTTGGGATATTAAGTAATTACTTTTTTACCGATCACGTATCACTTGAAATGAAAGCCGGCATTCCACCCAAAGTGGACTTACAGGGCAAAGGAAAAATTTATGCTCCTTTCGCTGCGATCGCTACACCTCAAATCGGTAGTTTGCCTTTAGAATTTCTGAATATCGATCTGCAAAATGATATTTTTATTACTGATTTAGAAGCTCATGGTCCTGCAGCGTCAGCACGTGCTTGGACGCCTGCCTTTGAATTACAATATCATTTTGGAAAAACCGGAGTTAATAAGTTTCGCCCTTATGTCGGCTTAGGGATAATGTACGCTTACTTTAATGAATTGGAGATTAACCCGCGTACTGAACAGGATTTGATTGCAGCCGGTCATATGATTGCCAATATCAAAGAAGGCAATGCCGGAGCTTCACTGGAAGGTAAACCGAGCAATGCCAATCCTACAGTAGATCTTGAAGCAACCGATGCATTCGCTCCGATAGCCACCGTCGGTTTCACCTATGATTTTAATGAACGCTGGTTTGCAGTGGGTTCAGTGTCTTATGCCCACCTTAAAAATGAAACTACCATTACTGTTTCTGATGATAATTTGGGGGAGTTAATTACCTCTAAAGCCGATATTGAAGTCAATCCAATTCTGGCCTATGCCGGATTCGGGATGCGCTTTTAATCAATTAATTCTTTTATTAAAAAACTGAATACTTCAGGACAACGGCTACGGCCGTTGTTTTGTTTTCTGACGTTATATACAGCTATAAAAAAAATTTATCGTTTGATTAATTTTTATTTTATCGCCTCTCTAGCTTGAATCGAATACTATACCTATCAACTTTATATGCATGAATGACTTATGGCTGACAGTCAATTTTCTAGAACCCTGATTTTTATGCTGATTGGCGCTGCCATTATTCTGGCCTTATCTTTGGGGATTCGTCATGCATTTGGCCTGTATCTGGTGCCAATGAGTGAAGAATTTGGTTGGGGTCATAATGTCTTTAGTTTAGCCATTGCCATGCAGAACCTGATCTGGGGTACTGTTCAGCCCATTACTGGTGCCTTCGCTGACAAATATGGTAGCAAGATTGTTGTTGCCGTTGGCGGTGCCTTATACGCGTTTGGCCTGTTATTAATGGCCGTCAGTTCAACCGGATTATTGTTGAATCTCAGCGTCGGACTGATTTTAGGTCTGGCCCTGTCTGCGACTTCTTTCCCGGTTTTATTGTCTGCAGTCGGACGAGCTGCACCACCTGAAAAACGCAGTCTGGCAATGGGGATTGCCAGTGCAGCAGGCTCCTTCGGCCAGTTTATTATGCTGCCTTCAACGCTGTTACTTTTACAGAATGTCGGCTGGTCAGCAGCACTTGTTGTCAGCGCAATTTTAATCGCTTTGATTGTACCTTTGGCCTGGATGCTAAAAGCCCCGATATATGTCGATCCAAATGCCGTATCTACACCGAATAAGGTATCACTCAGCTTTAAAGAGATTTTAGTGATAGTCAAAAACCATAAGCCGTTCTGGTTTCTGGCGATGGGCTTTTTTGTCTGTGGCTTTCAGGTGGTCTTTATCGGGATTCACCTGCCGGGTTATCTGATTGATCATGGTTTCAATGCTACAACTGGCACGATTTTCCTGGCGCTGGTGGGCCTGTTTAATGTTGTCGGTACCTATACGGCTGGCTGGCTCGGTGGAAAGTATTCCAAACCACGTCTGCTAATGGGCTTATACGGTCTGCGCGGGATTGCGATTATCGCCTTTCTGATGCTGCCTTTAAGCACCTGGACGGTCTATGCATTTGGTGTCATCATGGGATTATTATGGCTTTCTACCGTACCGCTCACCAATGGTATTATTGCCAATATGTTTGGCGTGAAATATCTGACCATGCTCAGCGGGATTGTATTCTTTACCCATCAGGTCGGTTCATTCTTTGGCGGCTGGCTCGGCGGTGTAAACCATGACATGAGTGGTAACTATAATGCAGTATGGATGCTGTCGATTGCCTTAAGTATTTTTGGCGTACTGGTGCACTTATGGGTAAATGAGGAGCAAATTGTACATGACTGATTCCACCTTTCTGCTCAAGCTTTCCATTGCGGTAGCGATGGTACTTCTCCTCGCTATTTCTCTATTGCTCTGGAGCCAGACTCCAGAACTGTTTGAGTACTTTAACCAGGCTTTTTGCGCACACTGATTGTCAAATATTTGACATTTTTTAGCAGCTTTAGGACTTTGTTTTGCCATATTAATTAAAAGATTTCAATTCAATCATTTAGATATTTTTATCCGAATTTTCATAAGTTTAGCAATTCTTGTGATTTTATTTTTGCTCTGGATTTTTTTAGATTTTCTACAACAAGAAAATTCAGAGACTTTCCAATGACAAGCTTGACCCAACTTTCACAAGCCATTCACGATGCACCACGCTGGCATCAGCAAGATCAGTTCCAGAATACTGATGAAATTAAAATTGTTCCGCAGGCAGATCAAGCGCTAGGCGCAGTGGTTTATGGCCTCGATGCCCGCAAAGCCCAATCTGGTGAAATCATCCTGCGTCTGAAGCAAGCTCTGGCCGAACACTTGATCCTGATCTTTAGAAACCAAAGTCTGGATGATCTACAGTATCTTGCCTTTGCCACCTATTTCGGTTCAATCTTCCGTCCAGATGCTGACACGCCAGTGCTAGCTTCTAAAACTGATACGGGCACCCCACCTGATGTCGTACCAGTTTCCAATGCAGTCGGTCAAGGGGATTACACCGGCCATGGTGAACTTGCACCGCATGCCGATCACCAGTGGACACCCCTACCATCTTTTGGCTCTTTACTCTATGCCATTGAACTGCCAACAGATGGTGGCCAGACGTCCTGGATTAATACCATCAAGGCTTATAAAGCATTGGATGAAGAAACCAAAGCACAAATCAACCTGTTACAGCTCATTACCTATAATCCATTTGTGCGCTTCCAAAGCAATAAAGATGGTAATGCTTATGCGGGTAATATGCCAAAGTATCGCTTTAAAGATCAGCCAATTTTAGGTCACGCCTACCCGCACTCACTGGTACGTACCCATCCTGAATCTGGCCGTAAAGCACTTTGGTTAAATACCCATACCGAAGTTGAGCTGGTGAATTATGACGATCAGGCAGGCAGTGAACTGATTGCAAAATTACGTGAACATGTCTTAAAACCTGAATTCGCTTATGAGCACAATTGGGAAGCAGGCGATATCGTGTTCTGGGATAATCAGGTTACTCTACATTCACGCCGTCCTTTCCCCGCTGATCAACGCCGTTTATTAAAACGGATCAGCTTGGCAGGTAGTCGTCCATTTTAATCTCCATAAAAATATAATAAAGAGAAAGGTTATTTAAGCCTTCGACAATAACGACTCATCATGTAGATTTTCCGCCATTGAGGAATGACCACCTCAATGGTTTTATTTTTAAATCTTCAATCATCCTATTTTGGGAATATCAGGAGAGATGCTTTGAATTAAATTTTTTAGAAATACAACTTTTAACAAAATCGGTAATTAGATTACTTTTTCTCACTCAAACTGCCTAGTGTATTTTTCCTTTTCTGCTTAGCGTATTAAAAAACAAGCGATTGCTATAGCTGCAAAAAGGAGGAGAAAATGAACGAGATTCAATTTTCAGATTGTGTCCGCGCATGTATGACTTGCTCGCTGGCCTGTACCAACTGTGCCAGTGCCTGCCTGAAAGAAGAAGATTTAGAAATGATGCGGGAATGTATTCAGCGCTGTCTGGACTGTGCTGATCTGTGTCAGCTCTGCGCCCGCATGCAACAAAAGCAATCTCCATTTATGAAAGAGATTTGCGAGCTATGTGCTAAAGCTTGCGATTATTGTGTAGAAGAATGTGGCCATCATGAGGATGATCATTGCCAGCAATGTGCAGAAGCTTGCCGTCGCTGTGCTGAAGAATGCCGCAAAATGGCAGCTTGATCACTAGACTTACTGACCAGATTAAACTTTTTCAATTTAGAAAATAAAAAACCCGCAAATCGAACTTGCGGGTTTTTCTTATTATTTAAGATTTTAGGTATCTGTAATTTTGGAAAATTCTGCTTTAAACTCAGTTTTTTTAGCTCTTATATCATCAATTTTATAAGCAAACTTTTTAACCCATAAAGATGTAAGTAAAGGCACGATAATTGCTGAAATAACTACGCAGGCTGCAATTAAAGTAGTTGCTGCTGGCGCCACAACCTCAAATTGTGGGGCTACCTGAGCAATAAGCATTGGTGTAGCGGCTGCAGAACCTGCTGTACTAGATGCTGCTATTCCTGCTGTACCATTACCTTTGGCCAAAAATATATCTGCTGGTATTAAAAAGAGAGCCGAAATCAAGACAACAGTAACACCTAGAATAATTCCAGGTAATCCAGTTTCTAGAATTAGTCCAAAATTAATACTATTACCCAGAGCAAAACCAAAAAATGGAATCATTACTTTCGCTGCAGGAGCAAAAAAGTCTCTCATTTTTTCATCTAGATTGCCTAATAAGAAACCACACAAAAATGGTAGAACCACTCCTACTAGAGCGGCAGGATGAAAAGAAGCAACACCAGCTGAACCTAAAATAAGCATAGTAAATAAAGGGCCAGACTCAATTCCAATGAGTGCGCCTGCTGCTGCCTCTTCTTTAGTTCCATATTCTGACGTTAATGAAGAGTAAAGACCAGCATTGGTCATATCAAATGCAACCACTATAGCTAAAATAGAAAAACCCGCAAATAGCGGAGTATTCAACATTTCATCTGGCTGCATGAGAGAACCTAAAACTAGAGCTAACATCCAGGCAATAAATAATTTTGCACCGATAACGGCTCCTGCTTTTCTGACGACAGTGGCAGTAGCACGAACATTAATAGAAGCCCCTAAGCAGAAAGTCCAGACTCCTAAAATTGGTACAGCCCCTGTAATAATTCCCTTAGTAAATGAACCAAAATATTCAGCAGTATCTGGTGCAAATGTATGAATTGTTGCACCAATTAAAAGTGGAATTAGCATCATTCCACCAGGTACTTTATCTATAAATTTTTTAATTTCCATTTTAAAAACTCCCTCGAATTCCATCCTGAAGAGTTATGGTTTTGATAAAGCAATACTGATCTTAATTATTTTGAAACTATTTTTTAAAATAGAAAGATATTTATTGCGGCTGTGGAGATCAAAACCATTACTCTTATTGAGCAATTTCCTTTTTACATTTGTGCACCGATCATCCAAGGTACAAATTCTTCTCCACCAATTCCTAACGCTTCACTTTTACTTTTCTCACCCGAGGCTACACGAATAAACATTTCAAAAATTTCTTGACCTTTTTCTGCCACATTTGATGTTCCGTCCATAATATTTCCACAATTAATATCCATATCATCTAGCATCCGATCATACATAGCAGTATTCGTTGCAATTTTGATTGAGGGTGAAGGTTTAGCACCAAAACAAGAACCACGTCCTGTCGTGAAGGCAACTAAATTTGCCCCACCGGCAATTTGGCCAGTAGCTCCCATAGGGTCATAACCTGGTGCATCCATGAATACCAAGCCTTGTGTGTCAATAGTTTCCGCATAACGATACACACCTTTTAATGGTGTTGAACCACTTTTTGCTACCGCACCCAGTGACTTCTCTAGAATAGTAGTAAGACCGCCCGCCTTATTTCCAGGAGTAGGATTATTATCAATACTACCTTTTTCACGATCAGCATAAGCTTCCCAAGAATGAATCAACTCTACTAATTTATGACCTACTTCATTATTCACCGCCCGACGTGTTAATAGATGTTCTGCACCGTAAATTTCTGGAGTTTCCGATAAGATTGCTGTACCGCCATGTGCAACCAAATGATCAACAGCTACACCTAGGGCAGGATTAGCAGTAATTCCAGAGTATCCATCGGAGCCACCGCACTGCAGAGCGACACATAAATGAGATAATGGTAGCGGCTCTCGGCTCACTTGATTTGCTTCAGGTAAAATTTCTTGCACTAACGCAATCGCCTTATCAATAGTTTTTTGTGTCCCCCCCTTCTTCCTGCATAACCAGTGATTTTATTTTACTAGCATATGCTGGATTTTTTGATTGAAGAAGTGGTTTCAACTGATTGGCTTCACACCCTAATCCTATGATTACTACCGCTGCAAAGTTAGGATGCTCCATATAACCTGCAATAGTACGACGTAATTGCTTGAGCCCTTCACCATGATGATCAATACAACAACCAAAACTATGTGATAATGCTACTACGCCATCTACGTTAGGATAATTGTCTATGATTTCTGGGTGGTCAAAATACTGAGCAACTTTTTTTACCACTGTTGCTGAACAGTTGACTGTACTGATTACTCCCACATAATTCCGAGTAGCTACACGTCCATCTGCACGTTTAATTCCTAAAAAATTTCGAGGCTGCAGCGCAGTTGCTATTGGAATTACATTTTCTCCAAACGCGTAGTCACGATCAAAATCAGCTATGGCCAAATTTTGTATATGAACATGCTGACCCGCTAGAATATTCTGGGTAGCAAAACCAATAATCTGACCATAACGTAATACAGCTTCACCTTTGAAAATATCTTTTAGTGCGACTTTATGGGCAGCAGGGATATCTTCTAAAGTAGCAATCTCTTCTGTAATCGGTGTGCGTGATATCAAAGGGCTTTTGGCAATTGCAATATTATCATTCGGATGCAATTGAAGAATATAAGATGTGTTCACTGTTTGCTTCCTTTCTAGTAGCTGGCTGAGTCCATAATGTCTTTATATTTTGCTAGTGCTATCAGATATTAAAATGTCTGATTGAATTCATCATAGTCTTTTTATTTTTGACAATCTGTGATATTTAAAAGACACATTGTTGAATAGGATTGGACAATTTATGCCAGGAAGGATTCCTCCTCTTCATCTTATTTATGCTTTTGAAGCTGTAGTTAGGCATTCATCATTTTCCAAAGCAGCTGATGAACTTAATGTTACCCGTAGTACAATTTCACATCGGATTCAGACCTTAGAAAAATTACTTAATACTGTTTTATTTGAGCGAACTACACGCAAGTTAAATTTAAGTGCTACAGGTGCATCCTATTATCAGTCAGTAAAAAAAGCCCTACATTCACTAGATAGTCTTAATAAAATTAACTCGAATAACCCTCATCAAAAAACAGTTACGCTATCGTCTCCTCCTACTTTCGCAAATATTTATTTACTTCCTCGTTTAAAAGACTTTTTAGAACAGTATCCAGATATTGAGATTGCTATAGAAATTGCAAAATCACAGCTTGATTATGAAATTAGCAAAGTTGATTTTGATATTAGATATGGAACTGGAATCTACCCTAGTATGCAAAGTTATCAGATTAGCCGAGATACTATTTTCCCAGTTGCATCGCCTTATTATGTAAAAATAAAGAATATTCGTTCACCTAGGGATCTTAAAAACTGTGACCTTTTAAGGAGCTATTTAGAGCCTTGGTCACCTTGGTTTACGCAAGCACATTTAGAATGGAAAGAACCTATACAAGGACATCGCTTTGAAGATTTATCTTTACTTTATCATGCAGCACAAAATAACTGGGGTATAGCGTTAGCTAGAGAATCACTAGTAAATAAACTCATTAATCAAGGATCACTCGTACAACTATTTGATATTACAGCGCAGCCTCAATTTCAATATTATGCAATTGTAGACCCGAGGAAAAACATATCTGATGAAGCCCAACTGTTTATTCAGTGGTTATGCCAAAATTATGATAAATAAAAAACCCGCAAATTGAGCTTGCGGGTTTTTGATCTAACCTGAATAAATCAAATTAGAATAAACGGTTCATACCATTCAAGGTTGCCACACGATAGGCTTCCGCCATCGTTGGATAGTTGAATGTAGTTTCCACAAAATACTTGATCGTATTGTTCGGGCTGTTCATGACCGCTTGACCAATGTGGATAATCTCCGAAGCATTATTACCGAAACAATGCACACCTAGAACTTCCAGCGTATCGCGGTGGAACAGGATTTTTAATTCACCAACCGTATCACCGGTAATCTGCGCACGCGCCAGATGACGGAAAGAAGCCTGACCCACTTCATACGGGATTTTTTCTTCAGTCAGCTGCTGCTCAGTTTTACCGATCGAAGAAATTTCTGGAATGGTATAAATACCAGTCGGAATATCAGTTACGGGTGCAACGTCTTGCTCACCGCTCATGTTGGCACCTGCGCAACGACCTTGGTCATAGGCAGCAGAAGCCAATGATGGCCAGCCAATCACGTCACCTGCAGCATAGATATTTTCGACTTCAGTCTGATACTGTTCATTTACGGTTAATTGACCGCGGCTGTTTGGTTTCAGGCCAATATTTTCAAGGCCTAAACCGTCAGTATTCCCTGAACGGCCGTTACACCACAGAATAGCGTCTGCCTTAATTTTCTTGCCGCTTTGTGTATGCAGAACGACATAATCATCAGAAGTTTCAAGGAAGTCGATCTGTTCATTATGACGGATCAATACACCCTGTTCGCGTAAGTGATAAGACAGCGCATCGGAGATTTCATCATCCAGATAGCTCAGCAGTTTTGGTTGGGTGTTGATCAGGTCAACCTTATGTCCCAATCCAATAAAGATTGATGCATATTCACAGCCAATCACACCTGCACCATAAATAATGATTTTTTGGATCGAGAAATCCAGATCCAGAATTTTGTCTGAATCAAATACACGTGGATGATTGAAATCAAGAATCTCTGGACGGTATGGACGTGAACCCGTCGCAATCACCAGTTGCTGGAACATAATGGTTTCTTTTATGCCATCTGGTGTAAATACAAAGATCGTATTTTCGTCTTGAATGTAAGCACGACCATGATAGATATCAATCTTGTTACGGTCATAAAAACGTGAGTGAGTATCCACCTGCTGCTGAATCACTTTATGTGCATTGCGCAGTACCTGTTTCATAGTGAATTGTTTCCATTCACCTACTTTTTGAAACATTGGATCACGTTGATAACGGATGATGCTGGATACCGTTTGACGCAATGCCTTACTTGGAATCGTACCTACGTGTGTACAGTTACCACCCAGCTGTTCACGCATATCTACAATTGCAACACGCTTACCAGATTTGGCAAGTTTCATTGCCGCGCCTTCGCCCGCAGGGCCTGAACCTAGAACTACCGCATCGTACTTAACGAAAGTTCCACTAACGACCTCTTTTTTACGTGGCATTCAACGCTCCTTAAAATTAAAAAATTTTGCTTTAATCTACGCTATATTATGACGTAATTGCTACCAATTTGGTGTATTTAACTTACATATATTGTGTGATAAGAACATTTTTTAAATGAATAATCCTTTTCACCCTATTTCACCCGAGTTTCGTTATAATTAAAAAAGTGTTAACTTTGATTTATCTCCCTCCTTCAAAACAGTGGAAAAGTTATATATGTCTGAAAACCGTAAACCTGAACAGGGTATCAAACTTCGCGGCGCAGAAAAGGTCGCCCGTATTCCTGTAAAAGTTGTTCCTACGGTTGAAACGCCACGTAAGCCGGACTGGATCCGCGTGAAAATGGCCGCTCCCGAGGAAGTTCAGCGTATTAAAACTACACTTCGTCAGCAAAAACTGCATACCGTATGTGAAGAAGCTGCCTGTCCGAACCTGCCTGAATGTTTTGGTGGGGGTACAGCAACCTTTATGATTATGGGTGATATTTGCACGCGTCGCTGTCCGTTCTGTGATGTGGCGCATGGTCGTCCAAATGCACTTGATCCAGACGAGCCGCGTCATATGGCAGAAACGATTGCCAACTTGGGTCTGAAGTATGCAGTCATCACTTCAGTAGACCGTGATGACCTATTGGATGGCGGTGCACAGCATTTTGTAGACTGTATTAAAGAAGCTCGTGCTTTGAGTCCAAAGACTTTGCTAGAAATTCTGGTACCTGATTTCCGTGGTCGTATGGACATCGCTTTACGCATCATGACTGAATGTCCACCAGACGTGTTTAACCACAACATTGAAACTGTGCCACGTCTGTATAAAGCCATGCGTCCAGGTTCTGATTATCAGCACTCTTTAAATCTGTTGAAAATGTTTAAAGATTATTGCCCAGAAATTCCAACCAAATGTGGTTTGATGGTCGGTATCGGTGAAACTGAAGAAGAAGTTCTCGCTCTGCTAGACGACCTGAAAGCTCATCACGTGGATTATGTAACGATTGGCCAGTATCTACAGCCATCTAAACAGCATGCGCCAATCGACCGTTTTGTAACGCCAGAAGAATTCGAACGTTATGCAGAACATGGCCGTAAGCTTGGCTTTAAGAATATCTGGTCAGCACCGATGGTACGTTCAAGTTACTTTGCGGATCGTCAATACTATGGTGAACCGGTTCCAGAAGTACGCCGTAAAGTTGATCCAGCAAAAAAAATCGCTGTACAGGCAATCGAAGCTTAAAATGACTTAGATCAAAGCCCTCTCAAGTAGAGGGCTTTTTTATGCCTAGCTAAATTTATATTTGTTCACTTTTTAATTATTTTATCTACCCTCTCTTGGAGATTAAGTTATTACTTATCTTCACATTTCTTTGCGTGTTCTCACTTGAAGACTGCGCATTTTTCAAACAATCTCAAAAACAGATAAAACACTTCAATATATCGTTGAAATATTTAATAACGATTGTTCTCACAAGAACAATTGTGAATTTGCCAATTGCTTAAGCGATGTAAAAAAATTGATCAAGTCTTATGAAGACACCTTAGGGAGATCGGCAGCATCACACTTGTATGACCCTGGAGAAATATAACAATGCTATTTATTTTCGCCGTACTTCTTCTCATTGCCAGTTTATGGGCGATTTTCTTTTTTCAACTCTCCCGTACCACTGGTACAATTACCCTGATTGTCATGTCAGTGGTTTGTGCCTTTATCAGTCCTTGGTCACTGATTCTGGGCATTCCTTTGATCCTGATCAGTCTGGTCGTCATGATCGAACCTTTGCGCATGTCTTTCATTTCCAGGCCAGCCTATAAAGCTTTAGCGGATGCCATGCCGAGCATTAGCCCGACAGAACGTGAGGCTCTTGATTCCGGCACCAGCTGGTGGGAAAAAGAACTCTTTATGGGTGCGCCGAACTGGGAAACCTTTAATAGCTATCCTTATCCAAAACTTTCCGTTGAGGAACAGGCATTCTTGGATAACGAAGTCGAAACGCTCTGTAGCATGCTGGATGAATGGGAAATTCATGAGAAGAAAATGCTGCCTGAACATATCTGGCAATATATTAAAGATAACGGTTTCTTGGGACTAATTATTCCCAAAGAATACGGCGGTCGTGCCTTTAGTTCCTTTGCTCAAAGCCGAGTGATGAGCAAAATTTCTTCACGCTCTCTCACTGCTGCTGTGAGCTGTATGGTGCCTAACTCTCTCGGGCCGGGTGAGTTGTTACTACATTATGGTACTGATGAGCAAAAAGATCGTTATTTACCCGGTCTGGCCAAAGGTGAAGAAATCCCATGTTTTGGTCTGACCAGTCCTGAAGCCGGTTCAGATGCCGGTGCAATTCCAGATACCGGTGTGGTCTGTTATGGGCAGTTTGAAGGTCAGGAAGTTCTCGGTTTGAGAATGAATTTTTCTAAACGCTGGATTACCTTAGCACCGATTGCCACTGTCGTCGGTCTGGCTTTTAAAATGTATGACCCTGATCATCTACTTGGTGATAAAACAGATTATGGGATTACTTGTGCCTTGCTACCGGCCAATCATGAAGGGGTAAAAGTCGGTCCACGACATAATCCTGGCTCCCCTTTTATGAATGGTACTGTTGAAGGTAAGGATGTATTTATTCCTTTAGACTGGATCATTGGTGGCGTGAAAAATGCCGGTAAAGGCTGGCGTATGCTGATGGAATGTCTGGCGGTTGGCCGTGGTATTTCCCTACCGGCTTTGTCTACCTCCAGTGCCGAAATGACTTACCTGAATGTCAGTGCATTCTCGCGAATCCGTCAACAATTCAAGATTTCGGTGGGTAAATTTGAAGGCGTACAGGAAGCCAATAGCGAAATTGCCAGTGATGCTTATATGCTGGAAGCTTTCCGTTATTTAGTGACTTGTGGTCTGAACCAAGGTGGTAAACCGGCAGTTATGACCGCGATTGCCAAATACTATGCCACTGAGACCATGCGTAAAATCGTCAATCATGGTATGGATGTCGTGGGTGGTCGCGCCATTCAGATGGGGCCTCGTAACTTCCTGGCTCTCAACTATCAAGCCATTCCAGTATCGATTACAGTGGAAGGTGCCAATATTCTCAGCCGTTCATTGATGATCTTTGGTCAAGGTTCGATGCGTTGCCATCCTTATCTGTATGAAGAATTACAGCTTCTGCAAGCTGAAGATCCAAAAGCCGCTCTGAATCCATTCGATACTATGTTGTTTAAGCATCTGGGTTATACCTTTAACCGGACTGCCCGCTCTTTTGCCTATGCTTTTAGCGGGGGTTCAAGTGCTGCGCCACAAAGTGCGGTTGATTTTACCCGTCCCTATTACAAGATTATCAACCGGCTCAGTGCCAACTTTGCCCTGACTGCAGATATGTGTTTAGGTTTATTAGCAGGTGATATTAAACGCAAGGAAATGCTTTCTGGCCGTCTGGCTGATATTCATGCCCATTTGTTTATTGCGACGGCAATTCTGAAATTTTTTGAACATAGTAAAAAAACTGAAGCTGAACGTCTGCATGCACAATTGGCAATTGAGAAATCTTTATATACCGCTCAGGAAGCGTTTTATGACCTGTTTGCGAACTTCCCGGTGGGTGTTGCTGCTGGCATGGTCAAACTCATCTGTTTCCCATTTGGCCGACCTGTCGCGAAACCATCTGACCGACTTAAACAGGAAGTCGCAAATGTCATGATGGAAGATAACACTTTCCGGCAGGTACTGAAAAAGCATGTTTTCTATAGCACGGCGGAAGATGATGTGAATGGTCGTATGGAATCAACCTTCACCATGTTATTGGAGATTGAGCAGCTTTGGGATCGCTTTAAGAAAGCCGAAAACAAAGGTCAATTTAAGGGACTCAGTTTTGCTGATCATGTGGCTGATGCGCATGGACAAGGCTTTATTAATGAAGAAGAAGCCAATAAGTTACTGCACTATAATGCGCGTCGCTATGACAGCATGTTGACTGATGTCTTCGATTTGCATTTACAGGAAGTATTGGAGCTGGAAAATCCTCATATTTCGAAAGCAGATGCAACAGGTACTGATACTTCAGTTCAAAGTGCACCTTCACATTCAACCAGTCCTTAGATAGAACTTTTATCTAAATCAGATCTTGATTACAAAGTGAAGTTATTTCTTGACTTCACTTTGGATATCTCAAGTGGCTATTCAGCCACTTTTTTACGACTATTGCACGATGGTATTTAAGAGATAAAACGTTAAGCTACACCCATAATAAAATTGAGGGTCAATGATGTCACAACAAGATTATGAAAATGGCTTGAAAGTCCGTACTGAAGTGATGGGTGCAAGTTTTGTAAAACGTGCCCAGGACAATACGGTTCCTTTTACTCAGCCTTTGCAGGACTGGATTAATGAACATGCCTGGGGTTCAACCTGGCAACGTGAAGGGGTTTTACCACGTAAATATCGTTCTTTAATTACTATTGCTTTTCTTACCGCGCAAAAAAGCCCAACTGAATTGAAAGGCCATGTTCGTGGCGCTTTGAATAATGGTGCAACAGTTGAAGAAATTCAGGAAGTACTACTGCATAGCCTGCCTTACTGCGGTGCTCCAGCTACTCAGGAAGCCTTCCGTGCAGCGCTTGAAGTGATTCAGGAATATCAGGCGAATCAAGAGAATTAAGATTTACTTAGGCTATTTAGTTGCCTAATGAATAAATAAAGCCGGGAATTTTATTTCCCGGCTTTTAACTTTTGAATTGATCAATCTATAGCGCTTCAAACAATAGGTTCTTAAATTCTTTAATTAACATTGAATTAAAAAGCTTATCCTCTTAATTCAATTTGAGTCCGCTGTTCCAGTCCTTGCACCGCAGCGGAGAAATCCAGCTGACTGGCCTGTGGTTTGGAAATCTGCTGAAATTCCTGCTGAACCAAAGACATTACTGATAAATCCAGTTGCTGTTGCTGTACCAACTCCAAGGCAATGCCAATATCTTTCTGTAATAGATCCAGTGCAAAGGTCTTATTAAATTCACGGCTTAGTACACGCTGTGCCATGATATTTTCCGACATGCTGCTTTTACCACTGGAATGATTAATACAGTTTAGTGCACTGCTTAAATCAACACCCTGCCCTTTCAGCACAGTCAGCCCTTCAGCCAATGCCCATAAGTGAGTCGCCATTAAGGTATTATTCACAGCTTTTACCGCAAAGCCAGAACCGCTTTCTCCCACATATTCAATCAGGCCAGCAAAGGCATCAATGATCGGTTTGGCTCGTTCAAAGGCTTGTTCATTGCCACCCACCATCACAGTTAAAGTGCCTTTTTCTGCGCCAACGGTTTGACCAGAAACCGGTGCATCCAGATAAAAACTGCCTTGTTGCTCCAATAGCTTCGCCAGTTTCTGGGCAGATTCCGGTACACCGCTAGTACAGTCAATCCAGATTGCACCTTGTTTGGGTGGATGGGCTGCAATCAATGCTTCCACATCCTGACTGGTCGGCAAACAGGAAAAGATAAAATCTGCCTGAACCGCCTGCTTAATACTCACTGCTTGAGTTGCAAAAATTTCAGCATGCGTTACAGCTTTCTGTTCAGTTCGATTCCAGACCCAAACCTGATGCCCGAGTTTTGGCAAATGGGAGGCCATATGCCAGCCCATTGCCCCGAGTCCTAAAAATGCAATTGAATGACTCAAAAAATGCTCCTCATATTAAGCGACTGGCTTAGCCTCAACCTCAGTTACGGTTTCAGCTGGTTCAGATGCTGGCAATTCTTTATCTTCACCACGGTTCAGGAACAGATTGAGTAAGATCGCAGCTAAAGTTGCAGTACCAATACCGCCCAGATCAAAACCGCCGATCTGCAAGCTATAGTTCCCTGTGCCCATGATCAGACAGATTGCACCAATAATCAGCGTACTGTTCTTGGTAAAATCAACACGGTTATCCACCCAGATTTTCGCACCAGCCACAGTAATCAGACCAAATACGACAATCGATGCACCACCCAACAAGGCCACTGGAATGGTACTGATCACTGCACCGAATTTAGGTGAAAGCCCAAGTAAGATGGCGAAGATACCAGCAAAGACAAATACAGTGGTTGCATAAACTTTGGTGACTGCCATGACACCGATATTTTCGGCATAAGTGGTCATCCCCGTACCACCCACAGAAGCTGATAATGAAGTACACACCCCATCAGCAAAGAAACCACGACCCATATATGGAGACAGGTTTTTACCGGTCATCGCAGAGACTGCCTTAAAGTGCCCCAGATTTTCTGCAACCAAGATAATTGCTACTGGTGCAATCATCAGCATGGCATTCATTTCAAAGACCGGACTTTGGAAATTTGGCAAACCAAACCATGCTGCTTCACTGACCTTAGTAAAATCAATCGCAGGTCCGAAGCCCATCACATTGGTGAAAAGGAAATAAATCAGGTAGGAAGATAATAAGCCCAATAACAATAACAGACGGCGTACCATTCCTCGTGTAAATACAGCAATCACACTGATACAGATAATAGTGATTAGTGCCATCCAGGAATCAAACTGGTTCGCTGAAACGCTTTTGATTGCCACTGGAGCCAGGTTCAAACCGATAATCATTACGATCACGCCTGTCACTACAGGTGGCATCAGTTTTTCAATCCAGTTGGTACCGGTTTTCATCACCAGCAGCCCAATCAAGGCATAAACAATACCGCAAGCAATCGTACCGCCAAGCGCCAGTCCGATATTAGGATTCGCTCCAACTCCGGAATACCCCGTCACTGCGACGACCGCACCAATAAAGGCAAAGCTAGATCCCAGATAACTAGGCAATCGACCGCCCGTGATCAGGAAAAATAAAATGGTACCAATCCCGGTAATAAAAATTGTGAGATTGGGATCAAACCCCATTAATAAGGGTGCCAGTACAGTTGCCCCAAACATGGCAAACACATGCTGTAACCCGAGAATAATACTTTTTCCAGCAGGCAGATATTCATCTGTTTGCACGGGTGTGGTATCGAGATTGCCTTGGTAAGGCTTAAATTTTGGAAACCACGTTTCTTTTTCTTGCATCGGCTTCCCCTCCTTGATTAGGATTGAATTGAATTAGCACATTTTGTGTGGCTCACAGTAAGAACGATTGAAGTACATCAGCGCATTGCCTTGACTCTGGCACATGGCTTTCACCTCACAGAACAGCACGTCATGACTGCCTACGGATAAACATTGGACCACCTCGCAGTCAAAACTGACTAAGGCATCCTCAAGTACAGGTGACTGGGTCACCAAGGTTTTCCAGTTCCCCTGACTGAAACGCTCTGCCATTGGTGTTTTTCCACCAAACAGATTGGATAGATGTTGTTGATGTGATGCCAAGGTATTCACACACAACACCTGATTCTTTTTAAAGGTTTCATAAACTGAAGCAGAACGGTTCAGACACACCAGCAACGTTGGTGGTGTATCCGTCACGCTGCATACGGCCGAAGCGGTAAATCCAGCCATTCCTGCATCGCCTTGCGTGGTAATGACATTCACCGCAGCCCCCAGATTGGACATGCCCTGACGGAAAATCTGCTGATCGACTTGCGTAATGATGTCGCCAGATGCGTTAGTCGCCAAAACCTTATTTAATGCGTTATTTTCTGCAACTATCTCTGTGATGATTTTAGATAATTTGGCATTCATGCTGTTCTCCCGACCCCAAGTCAATATTCAGTTTTAGACTTGGGGCATCTAGTAATGAGATTGAATCAGGTGGATCGGCTTATACATGGGCAATCGAAGCAATTTCGACTAGCGCATCAGGTTTGACCAAACCTGTCTGTACGCAATACCGTGCCGGCTTATCTCCCGGGAAATACTCTGCATACACTGCATTAATCGCAGCATAATCTGCCCAGTCTTTGACAAAGACATGGTTAAACGTTACGTCATCCATGCTGCCACCGGCTTCTTCAATCACACGCTTGATGGTTTCCAGAATATGACGGGTCTGTGCTGCGGCATCACCGACATGCACTACATTATTATTTTCATCAAAGGCCAATGTACCGGACACATACACAATATTGTCTGCCTTGGTTGCCGGTACATACGGTGCTAATGGTTTCGATGTTCCTGCTGGAATAATGATTTCTTTAGGCATACTTTTTTTCCTTAATCCTGATCTTTAATTCTTTATGCGCTTACAGCTAATTTAGTTTCTTTTAGTGACTCACTTTCTTTTTGAAAGGTCTCGATAAAATTTGCGGTATCTGACACCCAGCCAAAGAAGGTCTTGATGTTATACAGACTGGCTTCATGCGCTTCGACAGGACCTGCCTGATGGCAGGCATCGGCAAGTGCGACACCAAAATACTCTAGGAAAAAACCATCACGTAGCGTCGATTCCACACATACGTTGGTGGCAATCCCGACAAAGACCAGATTGTGAATACCACGCACACGCAACATGCTATCCAGCGCGGTATTAAAGAAACCGCTATAACGTGGCTTTTCAATGACCAGGTCCTGTGGCAATGGCTTTAACTCATCAATCAGTTCAAAATCCCAACCGCCTTTTGCTAATAATTTCCCTTGTAATTCAGGACGTTTACGCATGGTCTTTAGGGCATTTGATTTATGAAAATTTGGAGAATCGGTTCCACCCGCTTCCTTATATTCTTCATCCCAGCCATTTTTGAAATAAATCACCTGAATACCGGCTGCATGCGCTGCATCAACTGCCTTTTTAATATTTTCAACCACTGGCTTGGTTTTCGAGACATCAAAGCCCGCCAGATCCAGATAGCCACCCTGCGAGGTATAGGCATTTTGCATATCAATCACAATCAAGGCTGTCTGTTCTGGTGCAAGGCAAATTGCTTCGGGTTCAGCTTTAAGCGTTTTTCCTGTGCCGAGTTTTTCAGTAAAACCGGCTGTTACGACTGATTCACTCATGCGCTTTTCTCCAGAACCGGTGCTGCACTTTCAATGACAATATGCTCACGACATTTCATCAGTGGCTGGATTTTTTGACCAAAATCTTCAACCCCTTGAATAAAATCATCAAAAGTCAGTAGCACACCTTCGGTACCCTTGATCTCGCCAATTTCATCCAACATTCGTGCCACATTTTCATAAGAACCTACCAGCGTACCCATATTGATATTGACTGGAGATACGCTAGAAGCCATTTGACGGATATTGGTATCTGTACCCGAGGTAGTGTCTTTACCGCCCTGATTCATTAGCCAGTTAATCGCTTCCATATCGGCGCCATCGTTATAGTGCTGCCATTTTGCTTGCGCTTCTTCATCGGTCTCAGCTGCAATCACCATAAACAGCACATAAGTCTGTACATCACGGCCAGTCACATCTGTTTTTTCTTTTAGACGGTCATTAATTTCTGCATAAGCTGTTGGAGTATTCAGGCCTTTACCAAATACGAAGTTGTAGTCGGCATATTGTGCAGAAAATTCCAAACCTGCATCAGACTGACCTGCGCAGATAATTTTCATATCCGCTTGTGGACGTGGGCTGACACGGCAATCTTCCATCTGGAAATGTTCGCCCTTAAAGTCTGATTTACCAGTCGCCCAAAGTTCACGCAGAATTTGTACATATTCAGACAGATATTCATAGCGTTTACCAAAATAGTCATTACCTGGCCACATACCCATTTGGGTATATTCAGGTGGTTGCCAGCCGGTCACAACATTCAGACCAAAACGGCCATTTGAAATCGAATCAATAGTTGATGCCATGCGCGCGACAATTGCAGGTGGCATTACCAGAGTTGCGGCAGTTGCGAAAATTTTAATTTTACTGGTCACAGCAGCAAGACCTGCCATCAGGGTGAACGTTTCCAGGTTATGTTCCCAGAATTCAGTCTTGCCACCAAAGCCACGCAGCTTGATCATAGAAAGTGCGAAATCGAAACCATAGTGCTCGGCGCGTTGTACGATTTGTTTGTTTAACTCAAAAGTCGGCATGTACTGCGGTGCATTTTCAGAGAGTAACCAGCCATTATTTCCGATTGGACAGAAGACACCTATTTTCATTTTCATACCTCATCATTTTTAACACTTATTCAAAATTCTAATTCCACTTCGGGAATTTTATTTACAAGATAAACATTGCAAAGCGTGTGCCAACTACATTTAATTTATAAATATCATACACTTAATATTTTATTTTTTGAATTTTTAGTAAAATATCTATTTTTACCTATGAGTCAATTTTGAACATACTGTTTCATTCAAGTGCACTCGTAGCAATTTGTGCATTTGCAGTTCATGCATCAATTCGAAGTAAAAACCATGCTGATGCTACAAAAATGATTGATTAGAAAAAATAAAAAACCAGACAGGAGGTCTGGCTTTTAAAAAATCTTCAAACTAAGTGGAAATCAGGAAGGAAAAGATCAGCTGATTGACCTGATCCGTTTCGGTCACGGTAGATGCATGTGCACCTGTATCAAGCAAACTGAGGTAACTATGCGGCAGGCATTGTTGTAATTGCTGTGACCGTTGATAAGGCACCAGAAAATCATCCTGATTGGCAATCAGATGGATTGGAACATCTTTTAATACTTGCTGATGCTCTTCGTTTAGTTTAAAAGCCTGCACGGCTTGTAGGCGGGCCAGAACATTTTGGATCGGTGGAAAGTCTAAGAGCTGCCTATTTTCTGCTTCAGTTAACTGATCAATATGTGTCGAGATCCAGTGCGGCGGATAAAGAAATAAAGCCTGTGCCCGCACATAAGCCTCTGGTCCGCTATTCACTAATAAGGAAGTTCGTGCCTCGAAACATTTCTGAGTATGAGCATCCAGCTCTCCCCAGGCATTTAACATGGTCAGACTGAGCAGCTTAAACTTTTTTTCAGCCTGATAGGTCGCTAGTTGCATGCCGATATGTCCGCCCAACGCATGCCCGATAAAATGAAACTCTCGAATGCCATCATTGATCAATAAATCCAGAATCTGGCCGGCCATATGATCAATCGAATAAGACGTGGGTAATAGCTCAGAATCTGAATGACAGCCTTCCTGATCATAAGTGACTACATGAAAATGCTGCTGTAAAACTCTAATTTGAGGATTCCAGAAACTGGCATGCCCGCCCAGTCCGGATGAAAGCACCACATAAGGTGCATCTGTCTGTGCTGCAAGATGAATAGATAAAGACATATCACTCTCATATTTTAACTATGAGGTAAATGCAGCAAAATATATGCCTGAACAGGATTTTTTTTGAACAATTGATAAAATTATAGCCAGTAGACATTAAAGCTATAATAAAATTCCTGCACCTCAAAGCGTACGTTATAACCAAGCTCAGTCAATTCCGCCGAAAGACCACGAATTTCTTCCAAGGGCAAATGTTTGGGAAATACCGTTAGCACAGCGGTATTGCCCAGTCGGGCATTATCTTCAATCAGTTGAGCCAAGCGAGGCTTGTACATTTCAATATTTAAATTGGCCACGTCCGATAAAATTTTGGCCTGATCTGCAGTCATAAAACTCATTGTTCTTCACTCTTTTTGATTTTTATTCAATGAAGTTAAATGATTTAATTCACATAAAATATTTTTGTTTTGTATCTAAAGTAAATCAATCGTGCATAAAAAAATCCCTCACATGGAGGGATTTTCTTAGAAAAAATTACTGACCTGGTAAAGGAATATATTGTGAAGAACTGCTTTGCGTTTTACGTTCACTAATCACCACATCCAGTGTCATGGTTTTTCCAGCGCGCTCTACTTCAATCTGAACGGTACTGTTTGGTGCCTGTAAAGCGACAAAATTAATCAGATGTGAGGCAGAAGTAATCACTTCATTATTTACTTTGATAATTTTATCACCACGCTGGATGCCAGCTTTTGCTGCTGGTCCATTTTCCAGCACTTCAGCGACCACTACACCTGATTCTTTAGGTTGCAGTACATCATTACGTTCAGTCGGCAACAGACTGATACCCAGCCAGCCACGAACGACACGGCCATCTTTCAGGATTGCATTCATCACCTGTTGACAGATTTTAGCGGGAATCGCAAAACCAATCCCCAGTGAGCCACCTGTTTGCGAGAAGATTGCTGTATTCACCCCGATCAGGTTACCGGCAACATCAATCAATGCACCACCCGAGTTGCCCGGGTTAATTGCAGCATCTGTCTGAATAAAGTCTTCATAAGTATTGATGCCCAGATCAGAACGGCCTGTCGCAGAAATAATCCCCTGAGTCACGGTTTGACCGACACCAAACGGGTTACCAATTGCCAGAACAACATCACCGACTTCATTGCCACTCAGCTTGAATGGCAAAACTGGTAATTGTTCAAGTTCGATCTTGATTACAGCCAAATCCGTATCCGGGTCTGTACCTACAACTTTAGCTTCAGCACGGCGTCCATCATGCAAGGCCACTACAATCTGGTCTGCTTGTGCAATCACGTGATTATTGGTCAGGATATAACCATCAGGACGAACTATCACGCCTGAACCTAAACTGTTTTCATTTGGACTTTGACCAAACTGGTCTGGTAACTGATCACCGAAAAATTCACGGAAGACTGGATCTGTCAGTAAAGGATGCGCCTGCTGTTTTACTTTTTGTGTGGTAAAGATATTTACCACCGCAGGTGCTGCGACTTTCACAGCGGCACTATAGGAGACAACGCCTCCAGAACGCGAAGTATCGATCAACGGTTCTACTTTTTCAGCAGGCATTTTTACGCCATCCGGCGCAATCGGTGATTTAGGTTTCTGCAGCTGCTGCCACCCCAAAAAACCGATAATGACTAAAATCAGTAACACCCAAGGTAACCATGTAAAGGTACGGCGCACTTTGCTATCCTCTAAAATATTTTAATTCGTTGATGACTAAGTAATTTGTATCCTATTGTAATGCCAAATACATAACTAAACACAAAAAAATCCACAGAGATTTGTGCTGCTTTAGTTACAATTGGACATATAAATAAGAATTGGCAAGTTCATCAACTGACAGGAATTTTATGGCGAATTTAAACGATATTATCCGCTGGTGCGATCAGACTTTGGCATCTTCCGAATTTAAGGACTATGCACCAAATGGCTTACAAATCGAAGGCCGCGCTGAAGTCAATAAAATTTTATGTGCGGTTACTGCCTCACAAACTGCGATTGAAGCTGCGATCAAACAAGGTGCCGATTTATTACTGGTTCACCATGGTTATTTCTGGAAAGGTGAAGCCTACCCGATTACCGGGATGCGTGGTAAACGAATTAAAAGCCTGATCCAAAATGATATTTCGCTTGTTGGTTATCACCTGCCTTTAGATAGCCATCCAACTCTGGGAAATAATATTGCGATTGCAGACCTGCTGGAGCTGGAAAACCTGGAACAGCTTGATCCGAGTGAGCGCCGTCCAATTGGGAATATTGGTTATTTAAAACAGGCCATGACGCCAGAAGGATTCAAGGCCTATGTATCAGAAAGACTGGGCTATGATGCGTTGCATTTACCTGCCGAAAAAAGCCTGATTCAAAAAGTCGGTTTCTGTACTGGTGGTGCACAGGATTATATTCATAAAGCGGCGGCACAAGACTGTGAGGCTTATATTTCTGGCGAAGTCAGTGAACGTACTTTTTATGATGCTCAGGAACTGGATGTGCATTATTATGCCTGCGGCCACCACGCTACTGAAAAATATGGTGTACAACGTCTGGCTAAAGCTATTTCAGAACAATTTAATATTGAGTATAGTTATTTCGAATTAAACAATCCGATTTAATTTCGATTGGCAAGTAGATGAGTGGCTTTATCTTTAAATTTTCAGGCTTTATTCTGTATTGTTATTTATACACAGTCCCATTTTTGCCTAAGAATCTATTACAATAACGCCACTTATTGTCAAAACCCAGCAAAATGCAAGGAATTGAAAACATGACAACCATTACTTTACCACCATTACCATACGACTACGACGCTCTTGCTCCACACATCAGCAAAGAAACTTTAGAATACCACCACGACAAACACCACAATACTTATGTGGTTAACCTGAACAACCTGATCGCTGGTACTGAGCTTGAAGGCAAAACTCTAGAAGAAATCATCGAAGCAACTGCTGGTGATTCATCTAAAGCAGGTGTATTTAACAACGCTGCGCAAGTATGGAACCACACATTCTACTGGAACTGCTTGACTAAAAACGGTGGCGGTAAAGCAACTGGCGCTTTGGCTGCAAAAATTGACGAAGCTTTCGGTTCTTACGAAAAATTCGCTGAAGAGTTCGCAACTGCTGCCGCAACTCAGTTCGGTTCAGGTTGGGCTTGGTTGGTTGCTGACGAAGTAAACGGTAACCTGTCTATCCTTAAAACTTCAAATGCTGACACTCCAATGGCACACGGTAAAATTGCTGTGTTGACAATCGATGTTTGGGAACACGCTTACTACATCGACTACCGTAACGCTCGTCCTAAATACATCTCTACTTTCCTAGAAAGCCTGGTGAACTGGGATTACGCAAACGCGAAATATGCTGGTCAACCTGCTGGTGTTGAGAAATAATTTTTTATTTCCAGCTTAAAAAATCACCCTTCATGGGTGATTTTTTTATTTTTAGGTCTAATATGCATATTAAAAAAGCAAATGATTCATTTCTTTACAGGAATTGATTGACGGTCTTTGTTTTCCTGCCTAAAATGCGCATCAGATTCTCCAATAGCTCAGTCGGTAGAGCGACGGACTGTTAATCCGCAGGTCCCTGGTTCGAGCCCAGGTTGGAGAGCCAATCTATTCTCCCATAGCTCAGTCGGTAGAGCGACGGACTGTTAATCCGCAGGTCCCTGGTTCGAGCCCAGGTGGGAGAGCCAAGATTCTGAAAAACCCACTCATTGCGAAGTGGGTTTTTTTATTCTTTTCTCTTTTATGATCCGTGTTTGATTTGAGTCAGTTTATATTCTTTGTGATTGGCTGTCTGGCAAGCTTTGCCTTAATTTGCCTGCTCTTCCCTCATCTGTTTACCCGCCAGAAGAAATTCTATCCCAAGCGTGTCATTACAGCTTTCGAAAGCAAGATGTTTACTCGCCTGAAAGATGCTTTTCCGCATCATCACATTCTGGCACAGGTCGCATTTAGTGCTTTGATTACGCATGACAATATGAAAATGCGCAGCAAGTTTAACCGCAAGGTGACCGATTTTGTGGTGATGGACCGGGAATATAATGTGGTGGCGATTATAGAACTGGATGACCCCACCCATATTGGCAAGGAACAGGAAGATGCGGAACGCGATGCAATGCTGATTGCTGCCGGCTATACAGTCGTCCGCTACACTGAAATTCCAACGATCCGGCAGCTACAAAGAGATTTAAGATAAATAGTTTAATGAGAGGAATTCGTTTCAGCTTCGGAAGCAGCTTGGGTTGCTTTAGCCTCCTGCTCTGCCTTTGATTTTTCAGCCGCTTCGCGCGCTTCAATCCGGGCAATCATATCTGCCTGTTGCTGCTTATATTTTTCCTGATTTTTTGCATCGCTATTAACTGCCAGAAATGCCATCGTCACTAAAAAAATCGGCACACATAAAGCCAGGGTTCCAAAGATAAGCAGTTTTTTAATACTGCGGGGTTTTGTCTGTTCCGACATAACAAGCCTATACTGATAACCTATAATCCTGAGTCACTATAACAAACTTAAATGATTGCTCAAGGCCTAGCCTTACAAGGAATAGAAAAGGAGCCGAAGCTCCTTTTAGGATTAAGGACTGACAGAAATACCTGAAGGCATATAGGTATTGATGAAGGTCAGCAGCTGGGTTCTGCTTTGTACAATAGCCTCGGTATGTGATGCGTCTTGTACCGGTACAAAAGTCACTGTGGTTCCCATATCTTTCAAGCCTTGTTGTAAAGTATTTGTCACTGGATATGGAACAGCCATATCTGCAGTACCTTGAATGATCATCACAGGAACATTAATTTTTTCAGTTGCAGGCTGATTATTCTCAAGGAACTTTTCAACCGACGAATTATTCTGGAAGTTTTCTACTAATCCTGGATAGTTTACAACCGTTTTTTCCGGATTATTCACCAGATAATCATCAATATCTTGCACATATTCAGTAATCAATGGCCCTAAACAAAGTCCATTTTCTCCAGTCGTGCCTTCCGCCTTTTCAGCCACAATCCCTGCACGGCTTGAAAATATATTGCGATAGTTAAAGCCTGGTTCATAAGCTTTAATCCCGACAGCAACATAAGCCGCATAAGCCAGTAATTCTGCATAGACTGCTTTCGCAGCATTATCTTGCCCAGCCTCAACCAAGGCACTAAGCGCTTGCGGTGCTACTTCACTGATAATATAACCCAGACTTGAAGCCGGAGCTGCTGCAACTGCTGCCTTATAATTTGGATCTTCATCGGCAAACTGGGCTGTAGCAAGTGATGCGTGCCCTCCCTGGGATTGTCCCACTGAGACCCAGGCACCATTAAATCGATTTCCCTGTTGTTCCTTAAAGGCTCTTACTGCATAGATAGCCGATTGTGCCGCACTTTTTAAATTTAAATAAGGATGGATCCCCCGAGTACCTAATCCTTCATAATCGGGTGCAACAATCACATATCCCTTTGCAAGCAAGCTGCTGGCCAATCCTCTAAAATTATTATTCAGCTGGTTATTACTTGGTGCACAAGAATCACCGCTACCCACCGTGCCATGTTCCCAAACCACCACCCGCCATCCGTCTTGAGGTTGAGGTGTATTTGGATAAAACACCATGGCTGTCGCTTCAGCCCGTTCACCATTTACGTTTGGCATGTTATAGCGTATGACTTGAATATCTGACGCTTCAGGCAAGGTATCCTCATCATAAGACTGTTGACTTAAAAATACCCTTTCCTGTGGTCGAAACGAATCATTATCATCGTCATTACACGCAGTCATGAACAATGACATGGAACATACCAGTGCCAGACAGGTTTTTTTGAAACCGTTTTTCACTACATTATTCATATTCTAATCCCTTATTGTTGTTTATGATTTTCATGAAGAATCTTGAATTAAGCATAAAAAAAAGCACCCTTATAGGATGCTTTTGTTATGAGTCGACAAGGTGCAGTTACAGAAGCGCGGCAAAGATTCCAAGGAAAATCATCAGCCCCACCCAGCGGTTATGACGGAAGGCCCAGAAACAGCGCTGCGGGTCCTTATCTCGAGTTTCTGACCATTGATAAATAAAATCAATTGCGACTGCGAGCAGACCCATCAAGCCAAGTGGAACAAGCAAATCCTCAATCCATAATGCTGCGCCAATCAAGACCAGACTTAAAGCCTGTAAGGTACTAATGATCTGAATATCATGCTGACCAAATAAAATGGCTGTGGATTTCACACCAATTTTCAAATCATATTCACGATCAGTAATCGCATATTGCGTGTCATACGCCACGGTCCAAGCGAGATTGCCAAAATAGAGAAGCCAACAAGTTAAATCTGGCGTCTGCCCGACGGCAGTATAGGCCATTGGAATTGACCAGGAAAATGCAGCTCCCAAGAATACCTGCGGCAAATGGGTATAGCGTTTCATAAACGGATAAATGAACGCTAAAAACAAGGCTCCAAAGGACCAGTAAAAGGTTTCAATCGGCAGGAAAAATAACAGGCAGGCACTGGCTGCGACGAGCACCAGAAAGACCATCACTGCTTCTTTAGCACTAATAATACCGATGGCTAAGGGACGGGTTTTGGTACGCTCGACATGCGCATCCACTTTACGGTCGGCAAAGTCATTAATGGCACAGCCCGCTGCACGCATAAAAATTACACCTAGAATCATCAGCACCAAAATACTGAGATCAGGTATTCCCTTTGCTGCGACCCATAGCGCCCACATGGTCGGCCAAAAAACCAGCTCTGTGCCAATTGGCTTATCAAAACGACAAAGATAATAATAGGCGCTCAGACGTTCACGCCAAGTAATTGCTTGTGCAGTTGCCATATCAAGTTAAGCCTGTTGATTTTGTATAAAGTGTTCAAATGCCGGTAAAAATGTTTCTTGTACGATAAATTTACAACCATGCCAAGTATAGCAGCTCTGGCGGGTCCAGCCCTCTTCCAGATAAATCACACGTCGCTCACACTGTGGATTGGTACGCTGGAATAATAGCCAGCCAATCGGCTTCGATCCAATATGCTGGAATATCCGCGCACGTTTTTGCAGGCTTAAAATTGGAAATATACTTTTGGCTTTGACCCAAGGCTGTTCTTCAGAGCCATATAAATAGCTTTCCCGCACCCAGGACGTATGCTGATGTGGCATCTGCATCCACCGCGCATCCACAAATTCCAGACGCTGAAAATGTTCCTGCTGTGGTTCTACCCGGAACTGACCATCAGCCAGATCTGTTAACTGCTGCGTCAATGATCCTGAGGCATACAGCCACTCTCGAAGTGCTGTAGGCATCTGCTGTCTATTCGGATTTTTAAATTTTACACTCACAATGTTATCAACTTCACGATTAGGCATTATCTGTTTTGGCAATCACTTCATATTTTCCACTTGGCAGCTTTTTCAAAATCATGCCATCTGTTGTGAGATAAAAACTTTGTGGATAATCATAATCCAAAGCCAACTCAGGATGACGTAATGCCACAAACTCAACCTGTTTATAACCTTCAGGTGTACGCGCAACATCTACATAGGTCACTTCAGAAAAATTCAGTTTAAAGCCTTTACTATGATCCTGAGGATCAATCCAGGGAAAAAAGCCGGTATGTCTTTTACGTTGTGCCATAACTTCATATCTTTGATCAATAACAGCATCATACAAAAAAACCCGCACAAAGGCGGGTCTTTTTTACAGTGAAATTCAGATCAGAATTACAGGCTGTAGTACATGTCGAATTCAACTGGGTGAGTAGTCGTATTCAGACGGCGTACATCTTCAGTCTTAAGTTCGATATAAGCATCAAGCATTTCTTTAGTGAACACGCCACCTTTAAGCAGGTAGTCATGATCTTCTTTAAGAGATTCAAGTGCCATTTCAAGGCTGTGCGCCACTGTAGGGATTTTCGCTTCTTCTTCAGGAGGAAGATCGTACAGGTTCTTGTCAGCAGCTTCACCTGGGTGAATCTTGTTTTGGATACCGTCGATACCCGCCATCAACAATGCAGCGAAACCTAGGTACGGGTTCATCATTGGATCAGGAAAACGTGCTTCAATACGTTTGCCTTTAGGGCTAGAAACGTAAGGAATACGGATAGAAGCTGAACGGTTACGCGCTGAGTAAGCAAGCATAATCGGTGCTTCGAAGTGAGGTACCAAACGTTTGTATGAGTTTGTAGATGGGTTAGTGATCGCATTCAATGAACGAGCATGTTTGATCACACCACCGATGAAGTACAATGCCATTTCTGAAAGGCCTGCATATTCATCACCAGCAAACAAGTTCTTGCCATCTTTAGAGATCGACATGTGAACGTGCATACCAGAACCATTATCGCCTACCATTGGTTTAGGCATAAAGGTTGCAGTTTTAGCGTATTGGTGCGCAACGTTCCAAACAGCATATTTGAACTGTTGTACTTCGTCAGCTTTACGAACCATTGTGTTGAAGCTCACACCAATTTCTAACTGGCAAGACGCAACTTCGTGGTGATGTACTTCTACACGACCTGGGCCCATGATTTCTTCAATTTTTGCACACATGTCTGCACGCATATCTTGATGAGAATCAACAGGAGGAACTGGGAAATAACCACCTTTAACACGTGGACGATGACCTGAGTTACCTGCTTCGTAATCTTTACCAGTAGACCAAGCAGCTTCTTCAGCGATTAATGTGTGGCGAGCGCCAGACATGTCGATGTCCCATTTCACTTCGTCAAATACGAAGAATTCTGGTTCTGGACCGAAGAATGCAGTATCACCGATACCTGTAGATTTCAGGTATTCTTCTGCACGGCGAGCAATCGAACGTGGGTCACGTTCATAACCTTGACCAGTTGATGGTTCGATAACGTCACAAGTCACAACAACAGTTGGCTCTGCAAAGAACGGGTCGATGAAACCTGTTTCTGCATCTGGACGTAAGATCATGTCCGATGCTTCGATGCCTTTCCAACCTGCGATTGAAGAACCGTCAAACATTTTGCCGTCTTCAAACGTATCTTCATCAATACTGTCTGCTGGATAAGTAACGTGCTGTTCTTTACCCTTGGTATCAGTAAAGCGAAAATCGACCCATTTCGCGCCACTTTCTTGTATGAGTTGAAGGACCTTGTTCGCCATGCTCATTTTGCTCCGATGTTTTTTGTTGCACTCGCAAAGTGCGTGTTAGAAGTTGGTATCTATTAAGCAATTAGCGTACCAACTTTTAAAAGTATATCTAAAATCTTGAAATCTTTATAAGAAAACATAGAAAGATAAAAATACCTTGTCGCTATTATACTGTGACTTAAACTAAATGCACTATATTCAAGCATTCTTCCTGAGATTTGTTGCAGGTATTTTTTTAGCGCACCTAAATAGTGCGATGATTTCATATTAGGTAAGAATAGGAGCACTTTTCAGTGAGGATTTGCGTTTTTATGCTAATTTAGTTTAAAAAATATTCAATTTCGTTTAATTCTGGTTAATTTCTATCAGTTACAAAGTGGTATCTGGAGGTTTTTGTATTTAAAAAGATCACTATTTTGAGTCACTTTTATTCAAATTGTCGATCTTATTCTTTGATTTATACCATGCATTATTATTCAAATGATGTTTTTTTCAGCATCATTATTTTAGGACGTGTCCTCATTTGGCTTTGCACCAAATAAATATGCAGGCTATACGGATCATAGATTTATAATTGCGTGCTAGTTTATCAAATCGAGTTGCAATAGCACGGAAATGTTTTAATCTCACAAAAGCATTTTCAACTAAATGTCTTAATTTATATAGATATTTATCAAATTCCTTATTCGATCTCTTACTGTTTGATCTCAATGGAATAATGGGAATCATATTCTTGTTCTTGGCACATATTCTAATGTGCTCAGCATCATACCCCTTGTCAGCAATGAGATAAGTTGCCTCGCCTACAATATCAATCAGTTGTTTTGCAACTTGACTGTCGTGGACGTCACCCCCAGTGATTTTAAAATCAATCGGTAATCCATTCGCGTCGGTTGCAAGATGTATTTTTGTTGTTCGTCCACCGCGTGATTGTCCAATTGCTCTTTCGAAACCATGCCGAGCTCCACTTGCATGTTGATGCACGCGTATGTAGCTTCCATCAATGAATACCCATTCCTGATCCAGAATGCCTCGTAATCTAAAAAAAATTTATCCCATAATCCCTTACTTGCCCAGCGATTAAAGCGATTGTAAGCAGTTTGCCAAGGGCAAAGTTCTTGAGGAATATCACGCCATGTCGCACCCGTACGTAGTTTCCATAAGATGGCTTCCATGATATTTCTACTATTTTTTGAACAGTAACAACCGTGTAATCGCATAGTATCTTGAATTTGCTGCCAAATATCATCGGTGAGAAGAGTACGTGCCATTGAAAAAATATAGAAATGAAAAGAGCTTAAAGGAGGATTTTAAGTATTTAAAACCAATTCTTCAAATGAGGATACGCCCTAGTATGATCAAAAATAAAGAAAAATACGTTTCAGGATGAGACATCGATGAGTAAAACACGCTTTCCCAAACTCCCTCCATTGGTTCCCTGTCGCGGAGGTAAATTGAGCCAGACCCTATTTAAACAGCTATTTTTGGCTCAGGGCTGGCAGCTTAAAGGCGAATTCCCTAACCTGCCTAAAGCAGTGGCAATTATTTCCCCGCATACCTCAAATATCGATGCCTGGTTAGGCTTTAATGCCCTGCTTGGTCTGGGTATTCAGATTACGATTTTTGGTAAAGACAGCCTGTTTCGTACTCCACTTAAACCCATTCTGGAATGGATCGGTGTAGTTCCTGTAGTACGCGATACACCGCAAGGTCACACCCGACAAATTGTTGATGTGATTAATAAGACAGACCGGATCTGGGTAGGTATGGCACCGGAAGGTTCTCGCAAGGCGCCAGAAAAAATCCGCAGCGGTTTTTATCATATTGCCAAGGCAGCCAATTTACCGATTGTGATGTTTTCCTTTGACTATGACATCAAGACCATTCATATCCTCGGTGTATATCACCTGACAGGTGATTATGAATATGATCTGGAACAGATCTATAAGCATTATGAAGGTAAATTTTCGGCTAAAAATCCGGATTGGGTCGCCAAGCCGTTACAAAAGCTTTTGAAAAAAGACTAGGCAAAACTGGCTTTTTTTGATGTGATAGCCTGAATTTTGTTGATTTAATCGCCAGTTTTTTTATAATGAAATTAGCCCGTTATGCTCTGATTGGCTGCTTGGGCTTAAGCCTTGCAGCATGTGATAAAGCTACTAAAACCCCAGCACCCTCTACTCCTCTTCAGGCTCGTGAACCTGTGGTAGCTATTGCTCTCGGTGGTGGCGGTGCCAAAGGCTTTGCCCATATCGGGGTACTTAAAGTCCTCGAATCGCATGGCATCAAACCGAAGATTGTTACTGGAACCAGTGCCGGGAGTTTCGTAGGCAGTCTATATGCCAGCGGCAAATCTCCCTTTCAGTTGCAGCAAATCGCCTTGAACTTTAAAGAATCCGATATTCGTGATTTAACCCTGAACCGCCAAGGAATTATTGCCGGACAGAAACTGCAGGATTTCGTCAATAAAAATGTGGCGAATAAACCAATTGAACAGTTCCCGATTCGCTTCGCGGCGGTGGCAACCCGCCTGGACAATGGCCGTAAAGCTGACTTTATCAAAGGCAATGCCGGACAAGCCGTGCGTGCCTCTTGCAGTATTCCAAATGTCTTTGTACCTGCTGTGATTGGCGGTACAAAATATGTCGATGGCGGTCTGGTTAGCCCGATTCCGGTAAAAACGGCCAAAGATATGGGAGCTGATATTGTTATTGCCGTAGATATTTCTGCACGTCCGGACAGCAATAAAGCGCTCAACATGTGGGGCGTACTGGACCAGACGATTAATATCATGGGTCAGCAAAGCATCAATGAAGAACTCAGTCAGGCCAATATTGTAATCCAGCCTAAAGTAGGCCATATCGGCACACTGGATTTAAAAGCCAGTAATGAAACCATTCTCGAAGGTGAAAAAGCTGCGCAATTAAAAATCCGTTCAATTGAAAAAGCCATCAGTGATTTTAGGCAATCTCCGGCTGCATTCAAGCCTGCACGACCGGCAAAATTTTAATCAGAACTTTTTTATATTCATCTGCTGCCGCATCTGCTACATTGGAATTAAATCATATAAAGATGATGATTAATTAAATACTTAGCACTATAGGTCACGATATGGAATTAGTTCTTGAACCTTGGCACTGGTTTGTATTGGGAATACTTCTTATTCTTTCAGAATTACTACTGCCCGCTTTTGCTGCCCTCTGGTTCGGGATTGGTGCCATTATGGTTGGCATTCTGTACTGGATGTTCCCGATGATGGGACTGACCACCCAGATCCTGACCTGGATCATCCTGTCTGTTCTTTGTACCTTGCTCTGGTTCAAGTTTATCAAGCCGCTTTCTATCGACAAGACCAAAGCCGGCCTGTCGCGCGAAGCCACTATTGGCCAAATTGGTATGGTGATTCAGACCGATCTTGAACAGGATCAGATCCGGGTCCGTTTTCCGCTGCCTGTTTTAGGCTCGGATGAATGGGATTGCCGCGCTCTGGATAAAGTTCAGGTTGGAGATCGTGTCCGTGTTGTCGATATTCTGGGAAATGACCTGGTTGTACAGCCCCACAGCACTCAATATCAAAACGAAAAAGGTGAATAAATTATGTCTGCTGGCACTATCATTGTTATTGCGTTCTTGGCCTTTGTTGCGATTACCATTTTTAAAGGTGTACGGATTGTTCCACAAGGCTATAAATGGATCGTGCAACGTCTGGGTAAATATCACACCACACTCAATCCTGGCCTGAATTTTGTCATTCCTTATGTAGATGAAGTGGCTTATAAAGTCACCACCAAAGATATTGTTCTGGATATTCCTTCGCAGGAAGTAATTACCCGTGATAACGCCGTCTTGCTGATGAATGCGGTAGCTTATATCAACCTGACAACTCCAGAAAAAGCGGTATACGGGATTGAGAACTACTCATGGGCAATTCAGAACCTGGTACAAACTTCGCTACGTTCAATCGTGGGTGAAATGGATCTGGATGATGCCTTATCTTCACGTGATCATATCAAGGCACGTTTAAAGTCCAGCATTTCTGATGATATTTCAGACTGGGGTATCACCTTAAAGACGGTTGAAATTCAGGACATTAAACCTTCTGTGACTATGCAGACGGCGATGGAAGAACAGGCAGCGGCAGAGCGTCAACGTCGTGCAACTGTCACTAAAGCAGACGGTGAAAAACAGGCCGCCATTCTGGAAGCTGATGGTCGTCTGGAAGCCTCACGTCGTGATGCAGAAGCGCAAGTCGTACTGGCAGAATCTTCACAGCGTGCGATTGATATGGTGAGTCAGGCAATTGGCGATAAGGAAATTCCTGTGGCTTATCTGTTGGGTGAACAATATGTCAAAGCCATGCAGGATATGGCCAAGTCTCCAAATGCCAAGACTGTGGTCTTGCCTGCCGATGTGCTGAATACCATTCGCGGTGTGATGGGACGTCACTAAATTTCAGAGATACTTCACAATAGGCAGCCAATTGGTTGCCTATTTTCTTTCAAAATAAGAAAATCTCAGCAAAGATTGTGAATTTATGGTTAAATTTCGCGTTTATTTTTGAAATCCTCTGGATTCGATGTTGCTTGGCTTTCGGATTAAAGTCTTTCGCATCTGTCAAAATCCTTGTTTCGATCTACTGTCCAACTTAAAAATGGATACCGTATGAGCTCCCTAAATCCAACCTTAATTACCTTTCTTTTTTATATTGTCGGCATGGTCGTGATCGGCCTGATGGCATACCGCGCGACAAACAACTTTTCCGATTACATCTTAGGGGGCCGACGTTTAGGTAGTTTCGTAACTGCACTTTCTGCAGGGGCTTCCGACATGAGTGGCTGGCTGCTGATGGGCTTGCCAGGCGCAATTTATCTTTCTGGCCTGTCTGAAATGTGGATTGCGATTGGTCTGATTATCGGTGCATGGCTGAACTGGCTGCTAGTTGCGGGCCGTTTACGGGTCCATACCGAAGTCCAGCACAATGCCCTGACCCTACCGGACTATTTCTCGAACCGCTTTAACGATCAGAAAAAAGTGCTGCGTGTGGTTTCTGCATTTGTCATTCTGATTTTCTTTGCGATTTACTGTGCGTCAGGCATGGTGGCAGGTGCACGTCTATTCGAAAGCATGTTCGATATGTCTTATAATACGGCACTCTGGATCAGTGCAATTGCAACGATCAGTTATGTATTTATCGGCGGTTTCCTGGCAGTCAGCTGGACCGATACCATTCAGGCAACCCTGATGATCTTTGCCCTGCTCCTCACACCAATTGTAACCATTCTGACTTTTTCAGATATGTCACAAGTTACGCTCGCTTTGGAAGCCGCACGCCCACAGGCCATGAACCTGGTCGGTGATCTAAGTACCATCGCAATCCTGTCCTTAATGGCATGGGGTTTGGGTTATTTTGGTCAGCCGCATATTTTAGTACGTTTTATGGCCGCCGATTCAGTGAAGTCGATTCCGAATGCACGTCGTATCGGGATGACCTGGATGACACTTTGTCTAGGTGGCGCAGTAGCTGCAGGTTTCTTTGGTATTGCCTACTTTCAGCAACATCCGGAACTCGCTACTGTGGTGAATGCCAATCCTGAAACCGTGTTTATGGAACTGACTAAAATCCTGTTCAATCCATGGATTGCCGGTGTGGTTCTGGCGGCCATTCTCGCTGCTGTGATGAGTACATTGAGTTGTCAGTTACTGGTGTGTTCAAGTACCCTGACTGAAGACTTTTATAAATCATTCCTTCGTAAAAATGCCTCACAAAAAGAGCTGGTTTGGGTCGGTCGTTTGATGGTGCTTCTCATTGCTTTACTGGCGATCTGGATGGCTGGTAATCCTGAATCTAAAGTGCTGGGGCTGGTAGCGTATGCCTGGGCTGGTTTTGGGGCTGCTTTTGGTCCATTGATTATTCTGTCTCTGTTCTGGAAACGTATGACCTTGAATGGTGCTTTGGCAGGTATGATCGTTGGCGCATGTATGGTGATTCTGTGGAAGAATACTGTTGGTGGAACAGGTCTTGGTTTTATTCCAGCCGGCATCTATGAAATTATTCCAGGCTTTATCTGTTCTTGGATTGCGATTGTGGTTGTGAGTCTATTAGGCAAAGCACCAACAGCTGAAATTACAACACGCTTTGAACAGGCAGAACGTCTCTATAACGAAAGCAAATAATTCAATATAAAAAAAAGAGGACTTTAAGTCCTCTTTTTTATGCTCGTTTTCAGCTAATTTCAGGAAGATTAGTTTATTCAAATCAGCTTTTACGTGTCAGCAGGAACTGGGTAATCTGCATCAGATCATCAGCCTGACCATCAAAATGATTCAGTGCAGTCATGGCCTGATCATGTAATTGCTGTGCATAGGCTCGGGCTTTCTCTAAACCCATTAATGCCGGATAAGTTGACTTCTCCACCTGTTCATCCTTGCCCGCCGTTTTACCGAGCACTTCTGTATCAGAAATAATATCCAGAATATCGTCCTGTACTTGGAAAGCTAGACCAATCGCTTGCCCGAATTCACGCAGTTTTGGAATCGCCACATCAGTCCCTTCAAAGATGGTTACCGCTGCCATCATAATCGCTGCACTGATCAGAGCACCGGTTTTATTACGGTGAATGGTTTCCAATGCTTCCTGATCAATTTTTTTGGCTTCGGCTTGTAAATCCAGTACCTGACCATTGACCATTTTCGAGGAAGCAGTAGCCAGAATCTGAATTTGCTTCAAGACAATCGCTGGCTCTACTGCAGGCCCCTGATCAAACAGACGACTACCCAGAATTTCAAACGCCATAGATTGCAAAATATCACCTGCCAGAAGAGCCGTATCTTCACCAAAAGCAGCATGACAGGTTGGCTGACCACGACGTAACAAGTCATTGTCCATGCATGGCAGGTCATCATGGGCTAACGAATAGCAATGAATAAACTCGATCGCAACTGCGGCACGGCGTACCGCAGCACTATTCTGATTCGGTTTTAAAGCGGCAGTGGCATAACAGAGTGCTGGACGTACCCGCTTTCCTCCTAGCATTACGGCATGATGTACTGCCGACTTTAACGGTTCCGGAATGGAAAAGGCTTCCAAAGCAGTCATTAAATCGTGTTGGATTCGTTGTTGTGCTTGAGTTAGTGCATGGGTTGATACGTCAGTGATAGATGACACATTCGCCTCGAATACGTAGCCAGAATAATAAAATGACAGTTTATAAGTACCTGTCTGTTATCAGGCATTGTACCTAGAATTGCTTTGAATTTTCAGTCTTAAATCCAAATGTTGTTTCATAATTCTGTATTGAGACTGAAAATTTGAGGTAGAAAATCTGCATCAATAAAAAACTACCAGAGAACTGATGGTTTTACTTAGGCTAATTTTCTCAAGAAATAATTTTAAGAAAGAACATCTTCAGGAACACGCACCCAACCTTCCATTAGCACACGAGCACTACGACTCATAATGGCTTTTTTCACTTTCCATTCTCCATTTTCCTGCACTGCTTGCGCACCCACTCTTAAGGTACCGGAAGGATGACCAAAGCGGACTGATTCACGTTCACCACCACCCGCAACACGATTGACCAAGGTTCCCGGAATTGCTGCCGCTGTCCCAATCGCTACAGCCGCTGTCCCCATCATGGCATGATGCAATTTACCCATCGATAAGGCACGGACCAGAATATCGCTATCTGCCTCAGTGACTTCCTTACCACTAGAGGACGTATAAGTCTTTGGCGGAGCCACAAAGGCGATCTTTGGCGTATGCTGACGTGTAACAGCTTCACTAATATCCTGAATCAGCCCCATCTGTTGAGCAGCATAGGCTCGGATGGTTTCAAACTTCACCAAGGCAGCTGCATCATTATTGATATGGTCCTGTAACTCGGTACCGTTATAGCCTAGATCTTCTGCCTTTAAGAAAACTGTCGGGATCCCGGCATTAATCATCGTTACTTCAAAGCTGCCAATATTCGGTACTTCCAGCGTATCGGTTAAATTTCCGGTCGGAAACATTGAACCGCCCTCGGCATCATCATCGGCAGGATCCAGAAATTCAATCTGTACTTCGGCTGCTGGGAAAGTTACGCCATCCAGCTCAAAATCACCTAATTCCTGAACCTGACCATTCTGCATCGGTACATGGGCGATAATGGTTTTCTGAATATTCGCCTGCCAGATTCGCACCGTACACAGCCCATTTTCAGGAATACGTGCAGGATCGACCAGGCCATTGGAAATCGCAAATGCCCCAACTGCTGCAGTCAGATTGCCACAATTACCACTCCAGTCCACAAAAGGTCGATCAATCGATACCTGACCAAAAAGATAATCCACATCATGATTTTCTTGCTGACTTTTAGTCAGAATCACGGTTTTGCTGGTACTTGAACTGGCACCGCCCATCCCATCAATCTGCTTGCCATATGGATCCGGGCTGCCGATCACTCTTAATAATAACTGGTCCCGAATTCGGCCTGCCTGTTGTGCAGCAGCAGGTAAATCGTCCAGTTTAAAGAACACCCCTTTACTGGTGCCTCCGCGCATGTAAGTGGCCGGGATTTTGATTTGGGCAGCGAAACTCATGAATACTTTCTTCCTCTGGCTTGTCTTTATTCTGATCAAAATTATTGAATATTTGTGAGACGAGTATAATCGGTTTAAAGCCAAGTAGTCGCCTTGCCCGACCTAAGTATAAAAAAACAGCATTTGTGTCGAGTTAAAAAAACAGCAAACTCATCAGTTACATTTTCAATAAAATTAATATATTGATTCACATATCTTTTATTCTATTTATTTTTATAATTTTTTTTTATAAATACGATAATAATATTTCATCCAGACGGGTGCTCTAGGCTTCTTATCTTTGTTCCATTACAATCTTTATACCTATTTCTTACATTGTCGGGCTGAACACTTTGAATAACGAGTCTTCACAACTTCAGCGTGGCTTAAAGAACCGTCATATTCAGTTGATCGCCATGGGCGGTGCAATTGGCACAGGCTTATTCTTAGGTTCCGCACAGGTGATCCAATCTGCGGGTCCTTCTATTATTCTTGGCTATGCCATTGGTGGCTTAATTGCATTCTTAATCATGCGTCAATTGGGTGAGATGATTGTTCATGAACCTGTAGCAGGTTCATTCAGCCATTTTGCTTATAAATACTGGGGCAAATTCCCTGGTTTCCTTGCGGGTTGGAACTACTGGATCTTATATATCCTGGTGGCTATGACCGAGCTCACCGCCGTTGCAAAATATATTAATTACTGGTGGCCTCATATTCCAGCTTGGACCTCAGTCCTGTTTTTCTTCATCGTAATTACGCTGGTCAATCTCGGCAATGTAAAATTCTACGGTGAATCAGAATTCTGGCTATCCATTGTAAAAGTGACTGCGGTCATTTCCATGATTGTCTTTGGTCTCTATCTGATCCTGACTGCTGATGCTTCTTCAGGAGCTTCTTTCAGCAACCTTTGGACAGCAGGCGGTTTCTTCCCGAATGGCTTTGAAGGCTTATTCTATATGCTGGCCTTCCTGATGTTTGCCTTCGGTGGTATTGAACTGATCGGGATGGCGGCAGCAGAAGCTGAAAATCCAGAAAAAACTATTCCAAAAGCGATTAATCAGGTTGTATTCCGTATTCTGGTGTTCTATGTAGGTGCGTTGACCATTCTGTTATCTTTAGTGCCTTGGAACCAGCTGGAACTGGGTGGTCTGGATAAAAGCCCGTTTGTAATGATCTTTAGCCAATTGGGGATTGACTGGGCAGCACATCTGCTGAACTTCATCATCCTGACAGCTGCACTTTCTGTTTATAACAGTGGTATGTATGCTAATAGCCGTATGCTCTATGGTCTGGCACAGCAAGGTAATGCCCCTAAAATCTTTAAGACTGTGAACAAACAAGGCGTTCCAATTCCTGCAGTTCTGTTCTCTGCCCTGCTGATTTTCGGCTGTGTACTTCTAAACTACTTTGTTCCTGAAGATGCCTTAAGTCACCTGATTTATGTAGTGGTAGGTGCACTGGTACTGAACTGGGCCATGATTAGTCTGACTCACTTCAAGTTTATGCAAAGCATGAAGCAGTTAGGACAAAAGACCAGTTTCCCTGCATTGTGGTCACCTGCAAGTAATATTCTGGTTTTAGCTTTCATTGCGACCATTCTTTACATCATGTGGACACAAGGCTTTAAAGAATCGGTACTGATGCTTCCGATTTGGGTCGTGATCATGTTTATTCTGTTTAAGGCACTGCGCCCTAAGAATTAATCAAAAAATCTTTTAATCGATGATTTTTAAAGTTATTGCTTCGGCAATAACTTTTTTTTTGCATTTTTTACAGTACAATAGCCTTTTTTCGCGCCCTTAGCTTAACTGGATAGAGCAGTTGCCTCCTAAGCGACCGACGTGGGTTCGAGTCCCGCAGGGCGCACCATCCTTTCAAAATGTGATCTATACTTCAAAAAATTAGCGTTAATCTTCATATTTTTAGAATATTTTTTATACAAAAAATCATTTTTTCTCCATTATTTTATTTCTTTTACTTTCAAATACTTATTTCAAAATAAGGCCATTTTTTGGTGCAAAAACTCTATTTTGGTGCTTTTTTAGACTAATTAGTTTTTTCTAGAGCATTTACTCTTATTTTAATTGTGCTATTTTTGTCACATGGAGTAACAAATGATTGCGGATAAATACCCGAAATCTCCAAGAATTCAATAAGTGCAAACAACAACGCTAGATATAAATTTGTACCTCAAGGAAAGACGTAAATGAAATTAAAAACATTAACTACTGCAATGATTCTTGCAACTGTACCTATGACAGGCGCATTTGCAGCAGCACTAGATCGTTCAGGCCAATCTATTGCAGCCTTCCTACAACCTGGTAACTATTTTGAAGCAGGTATTTCTGTTTTAGATCCATCTGTATCTGGTAAAGCTAATGCAGGTTATACACCTAACGCTGCTATTCCTGCAGCTTTAGCTGGTCTTGAGAATACCTCTCTATCAGACATGGGCGAAGATTATTACTTCCCAAGTGCAGCATTAAAGTTTCAAGTAGCTGATAAATTATCAGTGGGTCTTTTATACGATCAACCTTTTGGTGCTGATGCAGCCTATTCAGTTGGTGATGCTGGAGCAAACCCAGCATTAGCAGGCTTGGGGCTTCCAGCTGCATTATTTGCTGGACAGGGCTTATTGCATGATGGCCAAGAAGCAACTGAAGTAGAAGTTACAACCGAAAATTTAACGTTCCTATTAGGTTTCCAACCAACTGAAAACTGGAATCTATATGGTGGTGCGGTATACCAGACCGTTAAAGGGAATGTTCAACTACGTGGTACCGCATACGGTTCTACTATTGCATTAGGCCAATATAATGCAGATATGAAGAAAGATTCTGCAGTAGGCTGGATTGCAGGTTTAGCTTACCAAATTCCTGAAATCGCATTAAAAGCATCTTTAACGTATCGCTCTGAAATTGATCACGAAGCAGCAACGAATGAATATGGTACAAGCTTAATTTTAACTGGTTTAGTTCCTGGACCAGGTGCGGTATATAACGAAAACACTACTACCAAAATTACAACTCCACAATCTGTAAACCTTGATTTCCAAACTGGTATCATGGCTGACACAGTCGCTTTTGCTAATGTGCGCTGGGTAAACTGGGAAGATTTTTCAATTCGTCCTGAACAGTTTGGTACAGTTTCAGAAGCTTTAGGTGCCGCAGGCTTAACCCCAGATAATCCAAATGGTTTTGACTTAGTGGGTTATACAGATGATCAATGGTCAGCTACTGTAGGTGTAGGCCGTAAATTTAATGAAAAATGGGCAGGTAATGTCTCTGTAGGTTGGGATTCAGGTGCAGGCAACCCTGTTTCAACTTTAGGTCCAACTGAAGGTTACTGGAACGTTGGCCTAGGTCTACAATTCTCACCTGCTGCAAACTACTTTATCGCTGGTGGTGTGAAGTACTTCTGGTTAGGTGATGCTAAAGCTCAACCTGCATCAATGTTTGGTACAGGAAACTCTGTGGCACAATTTGAAGATAACCATGCTTTAGGTTATGGCTTAAAAATGGGCTATCGCTTCTAATTCCTGTTAGTTAATAAAAACCACCTTCGGGTGGTTTTTATTGTCTCATTTATATTTTTATACACCCGTATACTATTCGATGCTTTTATCACCAATCAAATTTTGCCTAAATTTTGTTTTTAATATATTTTGATAAAAATTATTATTTGTTTATTTTCATTAAGTTAATCAAAAAAATATAGTATAAATACTCTAAGCAATCATTTTTTATAACCGCCATAGTTAATTTCTTGGACGAAGTGGAGCATTTACTCTTTTTAAATTTGTGTTACTTTTCCACAACTTTTATTAATATTTATGCAACATTGTCAAGGATGAGCCATGAAGCTTAAGCCAATCTCTATCGCTATTCTTCTTTCTAGCCTGCCTACTTCTCTCGTGTTCGCTGCCGGTTTAGACCGTTCAGGCCAGTCTATTCAGGCTTTTTTACAACCTGGTAACTATGCAGAAGCAGGAATTTCTGTTCTTGATCCAACTGTGAAAGGGACATCTAAAGTATCTGCTTTTGAAGGTGAAAAAATTAACGACATGGGGGAAGATTACTATTTCCCCTCTGCTGCAATTAAAGTTCAAGCAACAGACAAAATTTCTTTAGGCTTGATCTATGATCAACCTTTTGGAGCAGATGCAACATACGCTGAAACTGCTGGTTCTTTTGGTAATGGTGTAGAAGGTACATCAGTTGATGTTGACACACATAATTTAACTGCCCTCATTGGTTATCAACCTACAGAAAACTGGAATTTCTATGCTGGTCCAGTGTGGCAAACTGTTGAGGCTGATATTAAATTACGGGGGGGTGCTTATTCTTTATTAAGTGGCTATAACATTCAGCTTAAACAAGAAGAAGCCTTTGGATGGCTTGCTGGATTTGCTTATCAAATTCCTGAAATTGCATTAAAAGCTTCTGTTACCTATCGTTCAGAAATTAAGCATAAAGCAAAATCTTCTGAACAGTCTGATTTAGCTCTTTTAGGACAACAACTTCCTGATGCAGGTCATCCTTTAAGTCCAGCAAAACCATTATTGGCGACTTTAGGTGAAAGAGAAAGTACTGTAGAGGCGGTTACACCTCAGTCGGTAAATATTGATCTGCAATCAGGTGTCGCTCAAAATACTATTGCTTTTGCAAATCTTCGTTGGGTTCATTGGGATCAATTTGCTGTAACACCATCTTTACTCGCTCAAGCTTCAGCCTTGGCAAAAGGAAAAGCACAAAATCTGATCGATTACTCTAATGATCAATGGTCAGCAACAGTCGGTGTAGGTCGCAAATTCAATAATAAATGGTCAGGTTCAGCTTCTGTAGGTTATGACTCAGGTGCAGGCAACCCTGTAACGACTTTAGGTCCAACTGAAGGTTACTGGAATGTAGGCTTAGGTGCTCAATATAGCCCTGCTGAGAATTACTTTATTCAGGCTGGCGTAAAATATTTCTGGTTAGGCGATGCCCAAGCACAAACTGGCGGTACTATTGTAGGTGATTTTGAAGACAACCATGCCATGGGTTATGGCCTAAAAATCGGCTACCGTTTCTAAGCAATAAAGAGTTTTACTCTAATAAAAAAAGGCACCCTTTGGTGCCTTTTTTTAATTTCAAACTTAAAAATTAAGCTGGAATATTACGTACCGATGCATTACGGATTGCTTCTTTCAATGCGTCATAACCATAAATTGGCGGGAATTGCGGGAATTCTGCAATCACATTCTCTGGTGCGTCGAACAGGAAGCCATGATCTGCTTCACCCAGCATTGTGGTATCGTTATATGAATCACCGGCTGCAATCACACGGAAATTCAGACCGTGTAATGCTTTCACTGCCTGACGCTTCTGATCTGGCTGGCGAAGTTTATAAGCAGTGATCATGCCCTCTTCATCAGTTTCCAGCTTATGACAGAAAATCGTTGGCCAGCCTAGTTGCTTCATTAAAGGATGAGCAAATTCATAGAAAGTATCAGACAGAATAATCAGCTGAAAATGAGTACTTACCCATTCTACAAATTCTTTAGCGCCTTCAAATGGTCCCATATCCGCAATCACGGCTTGGATATCATTTAGGCCCAAACCATGCTGTTTTAAAATATTCAAACGCTGGGTCATCAACACATCATAGTCAGGAATATCACGTGTCGTTGCTTCGAGCTCTTTAATACCTGTTTTTTTAGCAAAATTGATCCAGATTTCTGGAACCAAAACGCCCTCTAGATCTAGACATACGACTTCCATGAAGCATCCCCCTCAATTGTATTGAAAAAAGTTTGCCCTATCATAGCTGAAGATTCATATTTTGCATTGTTCTTTTTTAAATCTATTTTTTTCATAAGTATCTATTTTTTAGTGATAAGTAGCTTTGGGCATTTCTATTAAAATAGAATAAATCTGAAATAAATTCATATAGGCCACGTCATTTCCAAGCCTATGTTGCCAGGACTCATATGACCAAAATCCCCACTATTGCTATGGTAGATGCGTTCGCATCTGAATATGCGGATAAATCACCAAGTGAAATTTTAGCGCTTGCTCTCGACCAGGAAGGTGAAATTGCCATTTCATTTTCCGGTGCAGAAGATGTTGCACTGATTGATATGGCATCGCATTTAGGTAAACCTTTCCGGGTATTTAGCCTGGATACAGGGCGTCTGCATGCTGAGACTTATCAATTTATTGAAAAAGTTCGCCAGCACTATAATATTGATATCGAAATCTGCTTCCCGGAAACAGAGGCGATTCAACAACTAACGACTGAAAAAGGCCTGTTCAGTTTCTACCGTGACGGCCATCAGGAATGTTGTGGAATCCGCAAGGTGCAGCCTTTACGCAAAAAACTGGCAACTTTAGATGGCTGGATTACTGGTCAGCGTAAAGACCAAAGCCCGGGAACACGGAATGACATTCCGGTGGTTCAATCTGATGAAGGTTTTTCTGGTCCAGGCAAACAGCTGATTAAATATAATCCCCTTGCTAACTGGTCTAGCGCGGATGTGTGGAATTATATCCGTATGATGGAAATTCCATACAATCCATTGCATGAAAAAGGTTTCATCTCGATTGGTTGTGAACCTTGTACCCGCCCTGTGCTGCCAAATCAGCATGAACGCGAAGGACGCTGGTGGTGGGAAGAAGCCACCCATAAAGAATGTGGCTTGCATGCCGGCAACTTGAAAAAATAATCTTAAAAAACCATCCGTTCGTCGGGTGGTTTTTCTGTGAACCAATCGGCTACAGAAAAATCAGTACCTTTATGCGACAAAATCGCTATACTTTGTAATGTGATACCAATAATTCTAACAAGGTTGCTTATACATGAGCAGCTGAAGAAAATGCAGTGAGGCAATCTACGCTATGCGTCCATTACATCCGATTGACTTTATTTTTTTGTCTTTAGAGAAACGGCAGCAGCCTATGCATGTAGGCGGGTTATTTTTGTTTCAAATTCCTGACAATGCACCAGCCTCTTTTATCCAGGATCTGGTGACTGATATTCGTAATTCCAAATCCTCACCGATTCCTCCATTTAATAACTATTTAAACGGTTTATTCTGGGATGAAGATGAAGAATTTGATTTAGATCATCATTTTCGTCATATTGCCTTACCGAAACCTGGGCGTATCCGCGAGCTGCTGACTTATATTTCCCAAGAACATAGTGCACTGATTGACCGCGCTAAACCGCTTTGGACCTGTCATATTATTGAAGGCATTGAAGGCAACCGTTTTGCCATGTACTTCAAGATTCACCATGCGATGGTAGATGGTATTGCAGGCATGCGTCTGGTAGAGAAATCACTTTCTCATGATCCACATGCGAAAAGTATTGTGCCACCTTGGTGTGTAGAAGGCCCACGAGCAAAACGTCTGAAAGCGCCGAAAGTCAGCCGCATGAAGAATGTGCTACAGGCGATTAAAGGACAGCTGGAATGTACACCACGAGTGGCTTATGAATTATCGCAAACCGTACTGAAAGATATGGGGCGTAATCCGGATTATGTATCCAGCTTTCAGGCGCCAAGTTCGATTTTAAATCAGCGTGTTAGTACCTCACGTCGTTTCGCAGCCCAATCTTTTGAGTTCTCACGTCTGCGTCATATTTCCAAAGCTTTAGGTGTAACCATTAATGATATCGTGCTGGCGATCTGTTCAGGTGCCTTACGCGAATATTTACTCACACAAAATGCTTTGCCGAAAAAACCATTGATTGCGATGGTGCCGGCTTCCGTACGTAGTGATGATTCCGATGTTTCCAACCGTATTACCATGATTCTGGCGAATCTGGGCACGCATAAGGATGATCCTTTAGAACGCTTAAAAACAGTACGTCGCAGTGTACTCAGTGCTAAAGAGCGCTTTAAGCGCATGAATGCCAATCAAATTTTGAATTATAGTGCCTTTGTCTATGGTCTTGCAGGATTCAATATTGCATCTGGCTTAATGCCAAAACGTCAGGCATTTAACGTAATCATTTCCAATGTCCCTGGTCCTCAGGAACCCCTATACTGGAATGGCGCACGTTTGGAAGCCTTATATCCGGCTTCAATTGTACTGGATGGACAAGCACTGAATATCACGATGACCAGTTATATGGACAAGCTTGAAGTAGGTCTTACCGCTTGCCGTAATGCTCTACCCAAAATGCAGAATCTGTTGACTCATCTTGAAGAAGAAATTCAGCGCTTCGAACGGATTGTGGATGGTGAACCCGTCCCAAAGTTGAAAGCGGTCAGTTAGCCGCGGACGAATAAAATCTGGCAATGGACTGCTAAAAAGTGTGTGAGCACTTTTGCCAATCATTTATTGAAAAACAAAGGGGCAATTTAAGCCCCTTGATTTTATTCCTTTTTACAGTTTGAATGAAATTCATACAACTGCAATCTATTTTGGTTTAATTAACTTTTAATAGTACGACACTGTTTTAATAACTGATGGCAAACAGAGCGAATCATAGAAGCTGTAATCTGAACTTCATTCCCGCGTTCATCCACAATATATCCTGCATGCACAGCCTTTGGTTCTAATACGTGTTTCAAGCTTTTATTGATTACAACTTTACTCATACTCATCATAGACTCCTTTTGCTAAGCCTAGAACTGGGAGAAAGGCTTTGGCTAATTTGATGTTTCTAGTATTGTAAATATCAGTAGAGATGTAAAATTTCAGATGTAACAAGTGTTTAACGATATTCTGTTACAATTTCAGCTGAGAATGATATCGTATTGCTCTTGCGTGTATAAATTTTCGACCTGGAATTTAATTACACGATTAATAAAGTGTTCCAGATCCGCCACAGCTGGGGCTTCTGCAGTTAACAGCCGATCAATCACTGCCGGATGGGCAACGACAGTAAAGCCACTTTGTGATTCATAAGCGCGAGCATAGCGCAGGATTTCCCGAAAGATTTCGTAACACACTGATTCTGCTGTTTTCACATATCCACGTCCCTGACAGGTCGGACAGGACTCGCATAACAAGTGTTCCAAAGACTCACGGGTACGCTTACGCGTCATCTCCACCAGTCCCAGTTCAGACACCTGGGTGATCTTGGTTTTGGCATGATCACGTTCCAGCATTTTCATAAACTGGTTCATCACTTCTTCACGATGTTGGGCTTCCTGCATGTCAATGAAGTCGATGATAATAATACCGCCCAGATTACGCAGACGCAGCTGACGTGCAATGACCTGTGTGGCTTCCATATTGGTTTTAAACACCGTATCTTCCAGCGAGCGACCGCCCACATAAGAACCGGTATTGACGTCAATTGTGGTCATGGCTTCAGTCTGGTCAATCATCAGATAACCACCGGACTTCAGTGCTACACGGGTTTGTAGAGCCTTTTGCAGATCTTCTTCGACATTGTACAAATCGAAAATTGGTCGCTCGCCCGGATAATGTAGCAAACGGTCTTTCATATTCGGCACGAACTCATCCACAAACTCTTTCAACTTGCCGTGAATTTCGCGTGAATCGATATAGATCTTTTCGGTTTCTTCATTGGCAAGATCACGAATAACACGCTGTGGCAAAGGCAGCTCTTCAAAGATCAATGAAGGCACTGCGATGACTTTTTGTTTGCGCTGAATGTATTCCCAGAGTTTAGCCAGATAAGCCATATCCTGTGCAATCGCTTCTTCCTCAATGCCGTCAGCGGCAGTACGGACAATGACGGAACCTGGCAGCTTGTGTTCTGCCTGAATACGCTCAATGATCGAGCGTAAACGATTGCGTTCATCTTCGGATTCAATCCGCTGCGATACACCAATATGATTGCCATATGGCATCAGGACCAAATAACGTGAAGGAATAGAAAGATCAGTAGATAGACGTGCGCCCTTGGTGCCGAGCATGTCTTTCATCACCTGAACGGTGAGAATCAGACCCGGCTGCAACAGCTCGAATACATTCGGCGTTGGCTGGTTACGTGGCCAGACCATGTCATTGATATGCAAAAATGCCGTTCTGGACAGGCCAATATCAACAAAAGCGGCCTGCATGCCCGGCAAGACCCGGACCACTTTCCCTTTATAGATATTCCCGACCAATCCGCGCTTGGCCGTACGCTCGACAAACAGTTCATTCACCGTGCCGTTTTCAATCAACGCCACCCGACATTCCATCGGTGTGACGTTAATCAACAACTCGTCAGACATAACAACACTCAAAACATTATAAGAATTCTTTTTCAGCAGTTAATTTAGTGCCTTAACCGTCTGCAATAACTGTACTGTTTCATATAGTGGCAAGCCCACTACATTCGAATAACTACCTTCTATTCTTGGAATATAACGCGCTGCAATTCCCTGTATTGCATAGGCGCCTGCTTTCCCAAGCGGCTCACCTGTTGCCCAGTAACTTTCCATATCATGGCTATTTAGTGGCTGAAATTCAACCTGTGTACGAACTACTATACTGTATTTTTCTTCTTTTGTGCGGACGCACACTCCAGTAAACACATCATGCCATCTCCCTGAAATTTTTTCCCACATTTCAAAGGCATGCTGTTTGGATTCAGGTTTCCCCAAAATCTCATTATTCACACCTAAACTGGTATCCGCAGCAATAATAATGGCATCCGGAAACAGCTTGGCCACCGCTTCCGCTTTGACTTGTGCCAGACGTTCGACATAGGCTGCAATGGACTCATTTTCCAGTACAGATTCGTCTACATCTGGGCTACAGATCTCAACGTTCAGCCCGAGTTGCTGCAAAAGTTCACGGCGTCGGGGTGAGCTGGAAGCGAGGATTAAATGCGCCATTTTCTCAAAAAGTAATAAAGCACTGGCCATATGATGACACTAGTCAGCATGGGAATCCAATGTCGTGCAAATGAGAATTGTACGCCGGTCGAAATCTGGGCAAAGAAGATAATCATCAAATGTGCCAGAATCGCAATTGCCGTAATGACCCATAAATTAGCAAAGGTCAGAATACGGCGCTCACGGGTCAGGAAACGTGCCACAAAAGCAATGATGATAAAGCTAAGTGCATTTAGACCTAAAGGCGCATCAAGCAGTAAATCAATGAATATCCCGGTAGCAAATGCAAACCAGATTCCACACCAGGTCGGCTGACACAACACCCAGAACAGCATGATCATCAGCATAAACTGCGGGCGCCAGCCAGAGAGCGAATAAGATAAAGGATAGACCACCAGAACCGAGGCAAAAATTACCGAAATCATGATCGGCAACAAGGGATCCCGATGGGTTCTTGGTTTCAGTTTAGCGATCGACATGTGGCTGCTCCATCGCTAAAGAATCGGAAAATAACACCACTACATGATGACCACCAGCCAGCTGCGCTGCCGGAACCACATCAATCTGGGCAAACTCACCTGAATTATGACGTTGTACTTTAGAGACGGTGCCGACCAGATAGCCTGCCGGGAAATGCTGTCCCAAACCCGAGCTATAGACTTTTTCACCGACTTTGATGTTGGCACTGGTCGGTACATATTCCATTTTCAGGCGTCCCAGATCCCCGGTTCCCGAGACAATGGCACGCATGCCAGTATGTTCCAGACGTACCGACAAGGAGTGTTCTTTATCAGAGAGCAGCATAACCCGGCTACTATGCGGATAGACATCAATAATCTGTCCCATAATCCCCATGTCATCCAGTACGGTCTGACCGACTTTCAGCTTGTTATTGGAACCACGGTTGATCACGATGATATGGCGTAGCGGATCAGCATCGGTACCAATCACCTCAGCAATTTCCATACGTCCATCAAGAATCAGAGAGGTATCTAAAAGACCGCGCAAACGGGTATTTTCTGCAGAAAGCTCTGCAATTTTTTGTAGGCGAACTTGCGCCTGCAATAGCTCAGCCTGCATCGCGGTATTTTCACGACGCAGTTGTGCTTCAGATTTGGTTTGTTGATTCAGCCATTCTCGCGACAGTACCGGATAGCTGGCCACGGCATAAATGGGATTATAGGCCGCGTACAAGACATCCCTTGCAGGTTGAACAACATGTGGCATGCGCCAGTCAAAGAACAGCACCACCAGACATGTTATCAGTGCAATGATAAAAGAGCGAAAAGATGGCGGTTGTCGAGAAAACAGATGTGCTTGCACCCGCCGAATCCTTGTCTTAGCCTACAAATAACATGTCATGATTTGGATTGTCGAAGAATTCGAGTACCTTACCACCTCCACGAGTCACGCAAGACAGTGGATCTTCAGCAACCACAACAGGCAGACCTGTTTCTTTAGCAAGCAGCTTGTCCAGGTTACGCAGCAATGCACCACCACCGGTCAACACGATCCCGCGTTCAGCGATGTCAGAAGACAGTTCAGGAGGTGTTTGTTCCAATGCAGATTTCACAGCAGACACGATGTTTTGTAGTGGATCAGAGATCGCTTGAGTGACTTCATCCGAGTTCACCACAATCGCGCGAGGCACACCTTCAGCCAAGTTACGGCCACGAACTTCAATTTCCAGCGGTTTTGCACCTTCATCTGGAAGTGCCATGCCAACTTCTTTTTTGATCACTTCAGCTGTGGTTTCACCGATCACGCAACCATGTGCCTTACGTACGTAGTTGATGATCTGTTCATCAAATACATCACCGCCAATACGCAGCGAGTCTGCATATACACAGCCCTGCAATGAAATTACTGCAATCTCAGTTGTACCGCCGCCCACATCGACAACCATCGAACCACATGCCTGCTCAACCGGCATGCCTGCACCAATTGCAGCAGCCATCGGTTCTTCAATCAGACGTACTTCACGTGCACCCGCATTATAAACTGCTTCACGGATCGCACGGCGTTCAACCAGTGTCGATTTACATGGCACGCAAACCACCACGCGTGGCGCTGGCGGGAATAAACGTTTTTCGTGTACCTTACCAATGAACTGATTTAACATGGTTTCGGTCACTTCGAAATCCGCAATCACGCCGTCTTTCATCGGACGGATTGCAGAAATATTTGCTGGGGTACGACCAAGCATTTGTTTCGCGTCAAGACCTACGGCAGCAACAATTTTATGTGAACCACTGTGACGGATGGCTACAACCGTCGGTTCATTTAATATAATGCCTCGTCCTGGCGCATAAATAAGTGTATTTGCAGTACCTAAATCAATAGCGAGATCTGGCGAAAACAAGCCTATTAGTCGTTTTAGAATCACGGGGACGTTCTCAGTTAAACTTTATATGGACGCAAGGTGGCCACTTTAACTAAATGTGATGATTTGGACAAGTCAATCGCTTATCATAACGCATGATAATTTGAATTTTTTTTTAATACTGATTAGGTAATATTATGTCTACATCGGATGCACAGTCTTCTGCAGATTTAAATGCAGAAACAGTTTCAGCTATTGCCAACCTCGCAAGGTTATCTCTTAATGATACGCAATCTGCTGAATATGCTCAAAGTTTAAATAAAATTTTAGGCATGATGGAAACGCTGAAAGGCATCGATACTGACGGTGTTGAACCACTGAAAAGCCCTTTCGACCACCCACAGCCTTTACGTGAAGATGTCGTGTCGGAAAGCAATCATCGTGAGGAATACCAAGCAGTTGCACCTGCTGTACAGGACGGTTTGTATCTCGTCCCACGCGTGATTGAGTAATTACTACCCAGTCCATTCTTTTTATTAAATTAAACGTAAAGAATTATTTCTCATGACAGATTTACACCGCTTATCCATTCGTGAACTGACTGAAGGTTTGGCAAATGCTCAATTTTCATCCTGCGAATTGACTCAACACTATTTAAAACGCATCGAAAAAATTGATGCACAGGTCAAGGCTTATGTGACCGTGACTGCTGAACAGGCATTGGCTCAAGCTGATGCTGCCGATGCTGCAATCAAAGCCGGCAATGCCACTGCCCTGACTGGCGTGCCCATTGCGCATAAAGATATCTTCTGTACCCAAGGCATTAAAACCACTGCCGGTTCTAAAATGCTGGACAATTTTATCTCTCCTTACGACGCGACCGTTGTAGCGAAAGGTAAAGCTGCGGGCTTAGTCACACTTGGTAAAGTGAACATGGACGAATTCGCCATGGGTTCAACTTCTGAGTCATCTTATTTTGGCGCGACCAAAAACCCTTGGGCACTAGATCACGTTCCAGGCGGTTCTTCAGGTGGTTCTGCTGCGGTTGTGGCTGCTGATCTAGCACCTTTTGCAACCGGTACCGATACCGGTGGTTCAATCCGTCAACCAGCATCTTTTTGTGGTCTGACTGGTCTAAAACCGACTTATGGCCGTGTATCACGTTTCGGTATGATCGCGTACGCATCATCACTGGATCAGGGTGGTCCAATGGCACGTTCAGCGGAAGACTGTGCTTACCTGATGAATGTGATGGCCGGTCATGATGCCAAAGACTCAACCTCCATGGACAAAGACGTTGATGACTACGTTGCCAACCTGAACGGCACTTCTGTAAAAGGTCTGCGCATTGGTATTCCTAAACAATACTTCAATGTTGAAGGTCTGGATGCTGATGTAAAAGCACGCGTTGAAGAATCCTTAAAAAAACTGGAAGAAATGGGCGCAACGCTGGTTGAGATTGATCTCAACATGACGGAAGCCTATGTTCCAACGTATTACCTGATTGCCCCTGCTGAAGCATCTTCAAACCTGTCTCGTTATGACGGTGTGCGTTATGGCTACCGTTGTGAAGAGCCTAAAGATCTTCTCGACCTATATAAACGTTCCCGTTCAGAAGGTTTCGGTGCCGAAGTTCAACGTCGTATCCTGATTGGGACTTACGCGTTATCTGCGGGCTACTACGATGCTTATTATGTAAAAGCACAGAAAGTACGCCGTCTGATCCAGCAAGATTTCCTTAAAGCATTTGAATCTGTCGATGTCATCGCTGCGCCTTCTGCACCGACTACTGCATATCGTATCGGTGCAAACCTGTCTCCGGTTGAAATGTACTTAGGTGACATCTACACCATCGCGGTAAACCTTGCAGGTCTTCCTGCGATTAATGCGCCTGTTGGTTTTGACAAAGACAACTTGCCAGTTGGCTTACAGCTGATTGGTAACTACTGGTCAGAATCTCAATTGTTGTCTGTGGTACACCAGTATCAACAAGCAACTGATTGGCATACTAAACGCGCTGCAATTGCTGAGGAGAATGCATAATGGCTAAAAACGCTGCTAAACCAAAATCTAACCTGATTGATGGTTGGGAAGTCGTTATTGGTATCGAGATTCACACTCAGCTTGCGACTAAATCTAAAATCTTCTCTGGTTCATCAACTGAATTTGGTAATGATCCAAACACTCAGGCGAGCCTTGTAGACCTTGCGATGCCGGGCGTATTGCCAGTACTGAACAAAGAAGTCGTTGATCTTGCGATTCGCTTTGGTCTGGGTATCGATGCTTACATCGACCAAGCCTCTGTATTTGCACGTAAAAACTACTTCTACCCGGATTCTCCAAAAGGCTACCAGATCAGCCAGATGGATAACCCGATTGTAGGCTTGGGTCATATCGACATCCAGCTTGAAGATGGCACGGTTAAACGCATTGGCGTGACTCGTGCGCACCTTGAGGAAGATGCAGGTAAATCAATCCATGACCAGTTTGAAGGCATGTCAGGCATCGACTTGAACCGTGCCGGTACGCCGCTTCTTGAAATCGTATCTGAACCGGATATGCGTTCGGTTGAAGAAGCAGTTGCCTACATTAAAGCGATTCACACACTGGTACGCTGGTTAGGTATTTCTGACGGTAACATGGCAGAAGGTTCGTTCCGTGCGGACTGTAACGTGTCTTTACGCCGTCCGGGTCAACCATTCGGTACACGTTGTGAGTTGAAAAACCTGAACTCATTCCGTTTCATTGAGCAAGCGATCAATGTTGAGATTGAACGTCAAATGGAAATTCTGGAATGGGACGGCACCATCGACCAGGAAACTCGTCTGTTCGACCCTGTGAAGATGGAAACCCGGTCAATGCGTTCTAAAGAAGAAGCGAACGATTACCGCTACTTCCCTGACCCAGACTTGTTGCCTGTGGTGATTGCGGATGAGCAAATCGAAGCAATTAAAGCAACCATGCCTGAGTTGCCTGCTGCACGTCGTGCACGTTTCGTGGCTGACTTTGGTGTGACTGAGTACGATGCTCACGTTCTTACACTGACTCGTGAAATGTCAGAGTTTTACGAAGAAGTCGTTAAAGCTGCTGGTGGTGCTGCGCAAGGCAAGATTGCGGCAAACTGGGTGATGGGCGAATTCTCAGGTGCTTTAAACAAAGCTGGTCTAGACCTTGCTGACTCTCCTGTATCTGCGGAAAAACTTGGTGGCATGATCGCACGTATTGTGGACAACACCATTAACGGTAAGATCGCGAAGCAAGTATTCGGCTTTATGTGGGACGAAGGCAAATCTGCGGACGAAATTATTGCTGAAAAAGGCTTGAAACAGGAAACTGATACAGGCGCAATTGAAGCGATTATTAAGGAAGTACTTACTGCTAACGAGAAGATGGTTGAAGAGTATAAATCTGGTAAAGAGAAAGCTTTCAACGGTCTTGTTGGTCAAGTGATGAAAGCAGCAAAAGGTAAAGCAAACCCTGCACAAGTAAATGAATTAATGAAAAAATTGATTGGTTAATGCTGATTAATTTTAGAATAAAAAACCCGCTTTAGAGCGGGTTTTTTATCAAGAAGATATTACGTCTAAAACTAATTTATTCTGTTTATTTCTATCTGTTTCACTAATTCCTAATTCTGCTGCAGTTATTGGCATAACATTCCATGATTTAAAAACTGTATCCAATATTTCATTATGATCCTTAACCAAGATATAGCATGGGGGCTTATTCATGCGATTCTTTTCATTCCACATTTGATTAAGCAGATAAAGAATATTTCTAATATTATAGGACTTACGCACTA
>NZ_DDLD01000012.1:0-10722 GCF_002339435.1 Acinetobacter sp. UBA2581
TAGGTTTGTGCAACAAAGCCGATTAAAGACATAACCGTATGTCATAAGTCGTAAGATACAACATGATGTGTGATTGTCTTATATATGAATATGGCTTAAATGTTCTGGTCACGATGTGAATATTCTTACTATCCCGTTTTTCAGCCTGAGATAGCAGTTTTTTCTTGTAGCTATCAGCTAACTTGCCGAATTGTGAATAAAGAGGGCATGGCCTAGGTCGCTTTATTAGTACAAAGATCTAGGCGTTGGGTTATTAGCGTTAAGACAGGCACTTTTTTCTTTTTTGGTTAAAAGTATTTTCATGCTTTTTTGAAAAGCAATAATTTTTAGCCGAGAAATTTTACGGCTTGAAGGCCTAATGTATTTTCACAGGGAATAGCAGATGAATATATTATTGATTGCAGGCTGGGGACTGGGGACAACCGTCCTAAAAGAATTTTCTGAAAAACTCAGGACAGATCATACAGTAGCAATCTCTGATATTTTTGACCCCTTTGATGCGGTGACCCTGCAGGAAAAGATAAAGCTCGCACAAGATTATGATGTGCTCATAGGCTGGTCTTTAGGAGGACAATTGGCCATATATTTGGCGAATGAAATCTTTCAGCAGACACGAGTAGCAAAGCCTGTCATTACCTGTATGTCCAATCCTTGTTTTGTTGCCAATAAAGATTGGCAACAAGCAATGCCTGAAACTGATTTTGAACAGTTTCTTCAGGCCGCCCGACTAGACATGTTAACGACATTGAAACGTTTTTGTCATCTCGTCTGTATGGGAGCGAAGGATGCACGGCAACGGGTAAAATATTTACAATCCCAACTGTCTTTAATTGATTTAAATCATCAAGAAAAGCATCTTTATCTTTTGAAACAATTAGATTTGGTAGAGATATTAAAAACCTGTTCAACGAAGATACTGTTTATATTTTCAAACCAAGATTCACTAGTTCCTTGCCAAGTTTCCATAGAACCTGTCTTTTATCAACAAAGTTTAATCAAAGTCAAAGAAATCGAGGCCGCACATGATGCAATCCTGTTCGATACAGAATTGGTGTTAACACCTATTCTGGATTTTCTGGATGATTTATCAGTTACTTCAGCAAGATAGAGAGTTCAGTCATTTGCATTTTTAACTGAGCAGGCTAAGATCGATATTTCCACAATTTTTCAGGATGAATTTTGTGTTTGACGCTTTTGATCAAGAGCATATTTGGCATCCCTATACCTCAATGACTGCACCCTTGCCCTGTTATCCGGTCGCTAGCGCCAGCGGCGCCCAGATCTATTTGGAAAATGGCAGGGCGCTGATTGATGGTATGTCCTCCTGGTGGTGTACGATTCATGGCTACAGTCATCCTGAGCTGAATCAGGCCGCCATTGAGCAGCTGAATAAGATGTCACATGTGATGTTTGGTGGATTGACCCATCAGCCTGCCATTGAACTTGCGAAAATCCTGCTGGAGATTACGGCATCTGAGCTTGATAAAGTCTTTTTTGCTGATTCCGGTTCGGTTGCTGTAGAAGTTGCCTTGAAAATGGCGGTGCAATATTGGCATGCCCAAGGTCAACCGGAAAAAAGTAATTTTGTCACGACACGTTCGGGCTACCATGGTGATACATGGAACGCGATGTCAGTTTGCGATCCCGTCACGGGTATGCATCAAATCTTCGGTTCAAGCCTGCCTAATCGATATTTTGTTCCTGCACCTGAAAGTCGCTTCAATGGCGAATGGCAGGAGCAGGATATCCAGCCACTGAAACAGTTACTGGCAGAAAAGCATGAGCAGATTGCAGCCATGATTATTGAGCCGATTGTTCAGGGTGCGGGAGGGATGCGTTTTTATCATCCTGAATACTTACGCCAAGTCAAAGCTTTGTGTAAGCAATACGATATACTCCTGATCCTGGATGAGATTGCGACAGGTTTTGGACGCACTGGTAAGCTATTTGCCTATGAGCATGCCGATATCATCCCTGACATACTTTGTTTAGGTAAAGCCCTGACCGGTGGCTATATGACTTTGTCTGCTACGCTCACCACCAGGCAGGTTGCAGAGACCATTTCTCGGGGGGAAGCGGGCGTTTTTATGCACGGCCCGACCTTTATGGCCAATCCGTTGGCGTGTGCAGTTGCAGTAAAAAGTATCCAGCTTTTACTGGCACAGGACTGGCAAGCCAATATTCAGCGTATTGAACAGCAATTAAGTACTTTGTATGTTTTAGATGGGCATCCTGTAGTCAAAGATGTGCGGGTGCTTGGGGCAATTGGAGTGGTTGAGCTGCATCAGGCAGTGAATCTGGCTGAATTCCAGGCAGAATGTGTTCGTCGTGGTGTATGGATTCGTCCATTTGGCAGACTGGTGTATGTCATGCCACCTTTTATTATTTCTACAGCCGAATTGCAGACATTGCTGGAACATATGATCGCTATGATTCAGCACCTGGAGCTTGCAGCATGAATCACCTCGAACATTTTGCACAGCAACTTGATGTATTAAAGCAACAAGGGCAATACCGCGAGTTTAAATCCAACATTACCAGTGCTGCCCATTTTGAACTCAACGGCAAAACCATGTTGAATCTGGCATCGAATGATTATCTGGGTCTTGCCAGCCAAGTGGATTTACGGGAAGCATTTTTTGATATGACTCCTGTTTCTGAACGGCAGATGAGTGCCAGTTCCTCCCGATTGCTGACTGGAAATTTTCCCGCTTATGAACAGCTTGAACATAACATGTCGCAAGCCTTTGGCCGTGTGGTACTGCTGTTTAATAGCGGCTATCACATGAATATCGGGATTTTACCTGCGCTTGCAGACAGTAAAACCCAAATCATTGCTGATAAACTGGTTCATGCCAGTATGATTGATGGTATCCGTTTATCTAAAGCGAATTATGTGCGATATCGGCATAATGATTTAGATCACTTGGCACAACTTTTATTGAAATATCATTCAGATGAGTCGATTGAACGTATCATTGTCGTCACAGAATCCATTTTTAGTATGGATGGGGATGAAACCGATTTAACTGCTTTGGTGGCGCTAAAAAAACAGCATCCTAAAGTCATGCTGTATGTTGATGAAGCGCATGCGGTAGGCGTACGCGGTTTACGTGGACTGGGCTGTGCCGAGCAATATAATGTGATAGGGGATATCGACTTCCTGGTAGGTACCTTTGGTAAAGCGCTTGCTTCGGTTGGTGGCTATTTGGTCTGCGAACCGATAATCCGGGAATATTTGATTAATTCAATGCGCCCGCTCATTTTCAGTACGGCCCAACCTCCCATCTGTATGGCTTGGACAAATTTTATCTTTCAGCATCAACAGGGCTTACAGGCAGAACGTCAATCGTTAACTGCATTATCACAATACAGTCAGCAGGCAGTAAAAAATCTGGGTTATGACTGTCCGTCAAGTTCCCAGATTATTCCGGTCATTATTGGAGATACGCATCAGACCGTAGCTTCAGCAGCCTATTTGCAAGATTATGGTTTTTATGTATTACCTGTACGTCCACCCACTGTTCCCAAAAACTCGTCACGACTGCGGATATGTTTGCATCACGGAATAAAGAATCAGGAAATTCAGCACTGTTTTAGTGTACTGGAGCAGTATCAGCCATGAACAACACACTGATTGCACAACGATTTGCTCAGGCTCAGCACAGTTATGATCGGCATGCCGTAGCACAGCACCATGTCGCTCAACATTTACTTCATTTAATGCAACAGTATATTCCCCAACCACATATGCAACGTGCGCTAGAAATTGGTTGTGGTTCAGGTCTGTTTAGCCATGCTTTTTTACAGCATTATGGGGTTGATCAGTTGTTTTTAAATGATCTTTATCCTGAAGTGAAACAGCATTTTCCTGAAACTGAGCAATTCATCTGGGGTATAGGCGATATCGAACAGTTGCCATTACCGCAGTCTTTAGACTTGGTGGTGTCCTGTTCAGCCTTGCAGTGGATTCAGGAGCTACCAGCCTTAATCCGAAAAGTGGCCAATGCCTTGAACCCATCAGGATACTTCTGTTTTGCCAGTTATGCAGAAGACAATTTAAAAGAAATTAAAGCATTAACAGGACAGGGTCTGGATTATTTACCACTGGAAACTGTAGCAAATATCTTGCAGGCACAGGGCTTTGAACTGCTGATGGCAAATGAAGAACGGATCCAACTCAACTTTGCCCAGCCTAGAGATGTGTTAAAACACATGAAATCTACCGGTGTGCAGGCAACGGCTCAGGGTTTTCGTTGGAGCAAAAGCTCACTTGCGCAGTTCGAGCACCATTATGCTCAATTCCAGATCCCGGAAACAGAGGGTTATCCTTTGACTTACCATCCCATTTACCTGATTGCACGGAAGGCTCTATGAGTTTGAAAATCTATTTTGTCAGCGGCATTGATACCGCTATTGGTAAGACCTATGCCACCGGTTTTTTAGCCAGAAGCTGGAATGAACAGGGGATTCGAACCATTACCCAAAAGCTGATTCAAACTGGCAATGTGGATGTTTCAGAAGATATTGAGCAGCACAGGATGATCATGGGGTGTGGACTGCTGCCTGAAGATCATGACAAGCTGACCATGCCAGAAATTTTTAGCTATCCAGCCTCACCGCATCTGGCATCTGAACTAGATCGGCGTTCAATCGATTTCGAAAAAATTCAGCAGGCAGCCACTATACTGGCCGAGCGTTATGACCGGGTTTTGCTTGAAGGGGCAGGCGGATTAATGGTGCCGCTGACCCGGGACATGCTGACAATCGATTATATTGCAGCGCACGATTATCCTGTCATTCTGGTAACTTCAGGCCGTCTGGGCAGTATTAATCATACTTTACTGAGCCTGGAGCTACTCAAACAGCGTAAAGTCACACTTCATGCTGTGGCATTTAACCATACTGATGACCATCAGGACCAAACGATTGCGATGGATACTATTCAATATTTAAAGGAGTATCTGCCCCAGTATTTTCCAACAGCCGTATGGCTGGATATTCCTAAGCTTGCAGGTCACGCTTAGACACGCCGCACTTGATTTCAATGCGAAGCCCATAGGGCCGTCGGGCATTAAAAGAGAGCAGATAACCATATTGTTTTAACAGGTTAGCGGTTAATGTCAGTCCCAGACCATGGCCGTGCTGCTGAGCAGATTTGCGCCAGAAGCGTTGTCCTAAATGTTGGATATCCTCGGCTGTAAGTTGTTGTTCATTATCTTTAATCACTAGGCAACCAGGATGCAGGGATGGAGCTAAAGACTTCCGGTTGCACCTTGTTTTCAACCACATATGCGCCAGCAGCCGCGAAAATGATCATGATCAGCAGGATAAAAATAACCGCCTGAAATGAGCCATTTTGCGCTATCTACCAAAAGGCAGACTGATCCTAATCATGATTTCGAACAGGCTAATTTAAAAAAGACAAGATTATTTAGCGGCTGTCGTCAGAAAAATATAGATTATCCTATGATTTTAAAGAATTATTTCTTGTGTAAAAGAAATAATTTATAACAAGAAAAATCTTTAAAAGGTTTTTTTAGCTATAAAAAAATTGAATAATGAATAAAACATAAACCACCAATAGGGCAGAGATGACCAAGAATTATTATGAAATATTAGGTGTACCTCGAGATGCAACTGTTGAGCAAATTAAAAAAGCTTATCGTAAACTTGCCAGAAAATATCATCCCGATGTCAGTAAAGAAGCTGATGCAGAAGAGCATATGCAACAGTTAAACATTGCTTACGATGTGTTAAGTAATGATGAAAAAAAAGCAGAATATGATTTTGAATTAGACCATCCACAGAATAGCCAGGGTAGGGATGCTCATCAATATTATTCAAATATGGGCGGACAGGATTTTACAGGGTTTGAAGACTTGTTTGGTCGCTTTGGTGGCGGTTTTGGTGGTTTCAATGAACAGCGTTATCAGGGTCGAGCATCCTATAGAGGTGATGATCAACACGCGACTCTAGAAGTAGATTTGGATGTTGCATTCCATGGTGCAACTCAAAATGTCACTTTACAGATTCCAACTATCAATGCGTACGGGCAAGCAGAAGTACAGCGTAAAGTCTTAAAAATTAAAATTCCAAAAGGCATGAAAGCAGGGCAAAAAATTCGTTTAACCGGACAGGGGCAACCGGGTATTCATGGGGGTGAAAATGGTGATCTGTATATTGAAATCCAATATAAAGCTACAGATTCAACTTATGTTGAAAATGCGGATGTCTATCATCATCTGAAGATTAGTCCATGGGAAGCAGCACTTGGACAATCGATTACGGCAAGCTTACCCAATGGTAAACAACTCAATATTCAAATTCCAAAAAATGCCAAAACAGGTCAACAATTACGTTTAAAAAATCAGGGGATTCCTGCTAAAGATGCAGGGCATTTATTCCTCATCCTCGATATTGTGCAACCACCTGCACAAACCGAACAAGAACAACAGGCTTATGAAGCATTTGCAGCAGCATTCTCCAAATTTAAGCCGAGATCATCATAAGGAGTAAAATTATGACGACAGTTAAATATTATGAGGTGGTCTTAGAAGATATCCAACAGGCAGAAGTTGTAGATGAGCAACAACGTTATGATTTAAATAGTTTTGCTCAAGTTTGTGGTCAAAGTCCTGAATGGATTCTGCAACTGATTGAATACGATATTTTGCCGAATCGCGTAAATGCATCAGATTTATATTTTTTAGTGGATGATGTGGCACGTGCACAAAAAGCGTATCGTTTACAGCGTGATTTTGATGCAAGTTTTACTGCTGTAGCCATGATGTTGGATTTAATCGAAGAATTAGAGAAACTTCGACGTTTATAGACACAGAACAAAGTAATACGCTGGTCAATTTAGCTTATGTCCTTAGGATGGGCAGAAACGTTGTTGATGCCAGATTTGAACTGTCGGCAACTCTCTGGAAAAATGCCCTGGCAGCCTTGCATTTAACTGGCTAGCGCAATCCGATAATAAATAATAACAAACCCACCGCTCAGTTAGCATACAGTAAGTAAAGAAGTGGTTGACTGTGATCATAAAAATAACAGCTCAAGCAGGAGGGAAGCTAGATGGCCAAGTATACTGATATCAATAGTTTTAATACCTTAGAAACATTAACCGTCGGTTCAGAACACTATCAGATTTTCAACCTATCCAAATTGCAAGTGCAGTTGGGCGACCTGTCCCGGCTGCCCAAATCTTTAAAGGTCTTGCTGGAAAATTTATTACGTTTTGAAGATCAGCTCACGGTGAAGACCGAGCATATTCATGCCTTGGCAGGATGGCTTAACGACCGAACTTCAGAACAGGAAATCCAGTATCGTCCGGCACGGGTGCTGATGCAGGATTTTACCGGTGTTCCTGCAGTGGTTGATCTTGCTGCAATGCGTGCAGCAGTGGCCAAAGCCGGCGGTGATCCGCAAAAAATTAATCCGTTGTCACCGGTGGATTTAGTCATCGATCACTCGGTGATGGTCGATTACTTTGCCAGCCCGCAAGCTTTTGAGCAGAATGTTACCATTGAGATGCAACGCAACGGCGAACGCTACCAGTTTCTGCGCTGGGGGCAGGCGGCACTCAATCAGTTTCGCGTGGTGCCGCCAGGAACCGGGATTTGCCACCAAGTCAATCTGGAATATCTGGCACAAGTGGTCTGGAGCAATGAGGTCGATGGGCAGCGCTTTGCCTTTCCTGATACCTTGGTCGGTACCGATTCACATACCACCATGATCAATGGCTTAGGCGTGTTAGGCTGGGGGGTAGGTGGTATTGAGGCGGAAGCGGCCATGCTAGGCCAACCGATCTCCATGCTGATTCCGGAAGTGATCGGCTTTAAGCTTACCGGTAAACTCAAAGAAGGGATTACAGCAACTGATCTGGTGCTGACCATTACCCAGATGCTGCGCCAAAAAGGCGTAGTTGGAAAATTTGTCGAATTTTATGGTGATGGCCTGGCCGATTTACCCTTGGCGGACCGTGCCACGATTGCCAATATGGCACCGGAGTATGGCGCTACCTGTGGCTTTTTCCCGGTTGATGAGGTGACGCTTTCCTATTTACGTTTAACAGGACGTCAGCCGGAAAGAATTGCCTTGGTAGAGGCTTATAGCAAGTTGCAAGGATTATGGCGCAATCCGGGGGATGAACCCGTCTTTACAGATACGCTGGCTTTAGATATGTCGACGGTAGAAGCCAGTCTGGCGGGTCCGAAACGCCCACAGGATCGTGTACTATTGTCACAAGTGCCGAGAACCTTTGATGCCCTCATGGATCTGACCTTGAAACCGGTCAAAGAAGAAAAAGAGCGTCTGGAAAATGAAGGAGGGGGAGGTACGGCTGTTGAAGCGAGACAGGCCAACCTGCCCCATGAAAATGTTTTTTGTATGATTGAGGGTAAAAAATATCCGTTGCAGCATGGTGACGTGGTGATTTCAGCGATTACCTCCTGTACCAACACTTCGAATCCCAGTGTCATGTTGGCAGCAGGGCTATTGGCCAAAAAGGCAATCGAAAAAGGTTTGCAGCGGAAACCCTGGGTGAAAAGTTCACTGGCTCCAGGTTCCAAAGTGGTTACCGATTATCTCAATGCAGCAGGGTTGACGCCTTATTTGAATCAACTGGGTTATAACCTGGTAGGTTATGGTTGTACCACCTGTATTGGTAATTCGGGACCTTTACCTGAAGCGATTGAAGAAGCTGTGCAATGTTTCGATTTGAATGTAGCCTCAGTGCTTTCCGGAAACCGTAACTTTGAAGGACGAGTGCATCCTTTGGTGAAAACCAATTGGTTAGCATCTCCCCCCTTGGTTGTTTCCTATGGTTTGGTCGGGAATATTCGAACTGATCTCACTGCTGAGCCGATAGGTGAAGGCTTTGATGGGCAAGCAGTTTATTTAAAAGATATTTGGCCGACACAGATGGAAATTGATGCCGCACTGCAGAACTTGAATACTGAGATGTTCCATAAAGAATATGCGGAAGTGTTTGAAGGTGATGCCAAGTGGAAAGCGATCCAGATTCCTCAAAGTCAAACCTATACTTGGGATGAACAATCGACCTATATCCGACATCCACCCTTTTTTGCAGAAATTGATCAGCCGGTGCGACCAATTCAGCAGATCAAACAGGCACGGATTTTGGCTGTATTGGGAGATTCAGTCACGACGGACCATATTTCCCCTGCAGGCAACATCAAAAAAGATAGTCCTGCCGGACGATATTTACAGCAACAGGGGGTTGATGCAAAAGACTTTAACTCTTATGGATCCCGCCGTGGCAACCATGAGGTGATGATGCGAGGCACCTTTGCCAATATCCGCATCAAAAACGAAATGCTTGGTGGGGAGGAAGGTGGCAATACTCTGCATATTCCAAGTGCAGAAAAACTCTCGATTTATGATGTGGCAATGCGCTATCAGGCAGAACAAACCCCACTCGTGATTATTGCCGGGAAAGAATATGGCACCGGTTCTTCACGTGACTGGGCGGCTAAAGGCACCAACCTATTGGGGGTGAAAGCAGTGATTGCTGAAAGTTTTGAGCGGATTCACCGTTCTAATCTGGTCGGCATGGGAGTGTTACCTTTACAGTTTGTGGAGGGTCAGAACCGGCAGATCTTGAACCTGACCGGGCATGAAACCCTATCAATTCTGGGATTATCGGATGATATTCATCCGCATCAAATGCTGGATGTAGAAGTGCAACATACCGATGGTACATATAGCCATTTTCAGGTGTTGTGTCGTATTGATACCTTGAATGAGGTGGAATACTTTAAGGCCGGTGGGATCTTGCACTATGTTTTACGCAATTTGCTCGCTTCCTAAATTGGATGATGAAAACCCGACACCGGCCACAATGCCGGCCAGTTAAGCAGTTTTACTGACTTATTTATGCGAAATGATTTTAATGACATTGCAAATTATGACCAAATTGAAAGAACTCTGCGAAACTTAGTTCAAGAAGGTGAGCTAATTAAAGTGGGTTATGGTATTTATACCAAAGTAAGAAAAAACCAAATGACCGGAAAAGTAATACCAGCCTGTCTAGAAGGCGCTGATGCAGCGATCTTCGAGGCATTAAAAAGATTTGATGTACAGATTACGTTGGGTAAGGCTACGGAAAATATTTATCTAGTCAACCCACCCAGATTCCAGTCTTTACTCAAATTAAAACCCTACATCGTTTTATACGCCAATTGTCTGTAGGTTGTAGCCAATTAATGCCTGATATAAAAACAGTTTGCAGATGTCGCTGATGCACTTGGTATTGGTGCAATTTCTATGTGTAGACAGGTAAGTGTCCGCCGAACCTGATATGATCCTCGAAAGTTAGACGGTTGATTAAGCAGCTTTAAGGACTGATTTCTATATACAAAGGGAGAGCCTTTTAATATCACCTTGATTCATCATATTGAAATACTGGTACTACAAAATAGCACTATTCATGTGATTGATATAAATAGAATAGGGGAATGAAAAAATGAAGAGTTTACTAACAAACATTACAAGGCTTATTAGTACGTGAGGCGTCAGATTTAACCTCACAAACAATTGCTAAAATGGATTTAACCATTCATCGTCAATACCATGCCCAACAAGTGATACTGTTACGTACTGACTAGACCTCTTGCGAAAGTATCGTTTTACCTAATTTTTGAATTGGCTAAAACCTTATAAAATGTAGCTTTGGGCTGTTTAAATTTTGACTAA
>NZ_DDLD01000119.1:0-36819 GCF_002339435.1 Acinetobacter sp. UBA2581
CACTTCAAGTTTTACTCTGCCGTTTTTAGAAGGGAAATTCGATTTTTCGAGACTTTTTAAAGTCGTATATCAAGATATATACGGTAGGTCATATGAGCAATATATATCTTGTAATGTTTATAGCAATATTGACTGTGAAACAGAGCAAGTATATATAGATACAAAATGTGAAATCATCAATAAAGAAGAAGCTTTAGCTCGTAAAGTTTAATAAATACGATTATTTGCATTTAAAAAAAACTGACAATTTTATTCACATCATCCGTCTGCAACTGCTCACGCATTTTTAAAAACTGCTTTTCATCAATATCGTAGATTTTAAGGGAAAGCAGTTTTTCAATATCTTCTTGTGGGAAGCGGTATTTAATAATTTTTGCAGGTACACCACCTACAACAGCATAAGGCGGTACGTCTTTAGTGACTACTGCACCTGTAGCGACTACAGCACCTTCACCAAGCTTCACCCCTTGCATAATCATGGCACGAGAGCCAATCCAACACCCATCACCAATGACTGTGTCCCCAGCAGGCACAAAACTACGTGTATCGAACGGAAATGCTGAAATCCAATCGGTACGGTGTAACTGGTTGCCACCCATCATAATCACACATTCTGCGCCGAAACAGACGAAATTGCCGATATAGAGCTGATCAATCGGCTTCTCAGGCGTTGCAGGCTTATCATGTAAATAACGCACTACACAACGCTCAAAACCCTGATCCCAATAAGCTGAATAGTAGGAATAATTCCCTTTGATATGAATATTTGGGTTCTTCACCGTTTTAGAAATGAACTCGAATTCACACCAATGATTTACCGGAGAATTAATTAACTTTTCAGCCATAAGGGGGATACAAAAAATAGTGAATAAGAAATTATACCTAATCGGTGTTTAAACTTGCTGAATAATATCTAAAAGACGCTCAAGCGACTGCGAATAACGCAAATGATTAGACTGGTGGGGATGCTGTAGGAATACGAGCAATCACTTTAATTTCAAAATCAAAACCTGCTAACCACGTGACACCTACTGCTGTCCAGTTAGGATAAGGCTTCTCTGTAAATATCCGACTTTTCACTTTCATGATGCTTTCGAACTGCCGTTCCGGATCAGTATGAAAAGTTGTGACATCGACAATATCATCGAAAGTACAGCCAGCTGCATCTAATGTAGCAGCCAAGTTTTCAAAGGCTCGTTCTACCTGTTTCTCAAAGTCAGGTTCGGGGCTGCCATCTTCACGGCTACCAACCTGACCGGATACAAATAATAAATCTTCTGATTTGATGGCAGCAGAATAACCATGCTGTTCATACAAAGCATGGCGATCTTGGGGAAATATTGCAGTTCTAGTCATGATAATTCTCGCTCAATTTTAATTTATACGTATTTTAGAAAGCTGTTTAGATCTTCACATACGTATCGTATGTAAACATAATTGACATACGAGACGTATGTCAATTAAAATTTTTCACAATGCTGATGGAAACAACATATGTCTGTACGTGAACAAAAAATGGCGGAAACCCGCAAAAAACTCATAGAAGTCGCACGTCGTGCATTTGCTGAATATGGTTATGCGGATACTTCAATGGATAAGCTCACGGCAGAAGCAGGGCTGACCCGGGGTGCGCTATACCATCATTTTGGAGATAAAAAAGGCTTGTTTGCCGCCGTGGTCGATCAGATTGATTCAGAAATGGCTGAATATGCCGGGCAACATCTGGAGCAGCCTGATGATCTATGGGAAGGATTGATGTTGGAAGGGCGTACTTATATTGAAAATGCTTTGAATGCTGAGTTTCAACAGATTGTGCTACGTGATGGTCCGGCAGTATTAGGAGATCCCGCACATTGGCCAAGTCAAAGTAAATGCCTGCAGTCGACACGTGAATGCGTAGAACAGTTACTGGCTGAAGATAGATTGAAACCAGTCGATGCACTTGCTGCGGCAGTCTTGCTAAATGGTGCAGCAATGAATGCAGCACTGTGGGTTGCTTCTAGTGAGGAACCTGCACAGGTCTTACCTCAGGCTTTACAGGCATTTGAAGCATTGGCGTCTGGATTTTTAAAATAAAGCCGATAGAAATTTCTAGGTTCAATAAAAAACCCCTCATCTGAGGGGTCTTACAGCCTAAAATATCTATTTAAAATTAGATATATTCAACGCTTACGATTTCGTATTCAACTTCACCTTGTGGAGTTACGATTTTCACATCGTCGCCTTCGTTTTTACCCAGCAGACCACGCGCAATCGGAGAGTTTACAGAGATCTTGTTGATCTTAAAGTCTGCTTCGTCATCGCCTACGATTTTGTAAGTTTTGCGTTCTTCAGTGTCCAGATTCTCAATAGTCACAGTGACGCCAAAAACTACACGACCGTTTTGCTCCAGTTCTTTAACATCAATGACTTGGCAAGCACCCAGTTTACCTTCGATGTCCTGAATGCGGCCTTCACAGAAACCTTGCTGCTCACGTGCTGCATGATATTCTGCGTTTTCTTTTAAATCCCCATGCTCACGTGCCTCTGCAATCGCTGCAGTAATACGTGGACGATCCACAGTTTTCAGTTGGTGTAATTCTTTCTCTAAGGCAAGCTTGCCTTCGGGAGTCATAGGATAACGTTGCATAGTTGTCCCTCAGTAATAAAAATGAAAGTCTATAAATGAAAAAAAGCCCGCCACCGAGAAGGTGACGGGACTTCTCAGTAACGAATTAACCTACTGTTAAATCTTGCAAACGATATACATCCATTGGCAATTTAATTGCTAAAGCTTGGCATACAGCATCAGCACCATTCAAGGTAGTTGTGTTATACACTTTACCTTGTAGCGCTGAACGACGGATCGAGAATGAATCTTCCTGCGCTTTTTTACCTTCAGTCGTATTGATTACAAGGTGGATTTCGCCGTTTTTAATACGGTCCACAATATTTGGACGACCTTCAGTTACTTTGTTTACGCGTTCACATTCAAGACCAGCTTCGCTAATCACTTTAAATGTACCATCAGTTGCAAGAATCTTGAAGCCTAGGTCAATCAATTGTTTCGCAATGCCTGCTGCACGAGGTTTATCTGAGTCACGTACAGAAATGAATGCGTGTTTCACTTCACCTTCTGTCGGAAGACCAGGTAGACGTTCGTTCGCACCTAGAACAGCTTTATAAAATGCTTCACCGAATGTTTTACCAACACCCATCACTTCGCCAGTCGATTTCATCTCAGGGCCAAGGATCGGATCAACACCAGGGAATTTGTTGAATGGGAACACTGCTTCTTTTACAGAGAAGTGTTCAGGGATAATCTCTGAAGTGAATCCTTGAGATTCTAGAGATTGACCCGCCATACAACGTGCAGCCACTTTCGCTAAAGATTCGCCGATACACTTAGAAACGAACGGCACAGTACGTGATGCACGTGGGTTCACTTCCAGGATGTAAACGTCTTTGCCTTTAACCGCAAACTGAACGTTCATCAAACCGATTACGCCAAGTTCTTTTGCCATTGCAATTGTCTGACGACGCATTTCGTCCTGAATCTCTTTAGACAAAGAATAAGGAGGAATCGAACATGCTGAGTCACCTGAGTGAATACCTGCTTGTTCAATGTGCTGCATGATGCCGCCAATTACTACGTCTTTACCGTCAGATACGCAGTCTACGTCAACTTCAATTGCATCATCCAGGAAGCGGTCAAGCAGAACAGGTGCTTCGTTTGATGCTTGAACCGCATCACGTAAGTAACGTTTGAGTTCTTCGTCGTTGTACACGATTTCCATCGCACGACCACCAAGGACGTAAGAAGGACGTACAACAAGTGGATAGCCTACTTTAGATGCTTCAGCCATACCTTCTTCAGCAGATTTTACGATGCTGTTATTTGGTTGACGAAGTTGCAGACGTTGAATCATTTGCTGGAAACGTTCACGGTCTTCTGCGCGGTCAATCGCATCAGGAGATGTACCAATGATCGGCGCACCCGCTTCTTCTAAAGCACGAGCCAGTTTCAAAGGTGTTTGACCACCGTACTGCACGATAATGCCTTTTGGCTTCTCGATACGTACGATTTCAAGCACATCTTCAAGTGTAATTGGTTCGAAGTACAAACGGTCAGATGTGTCGTAATCCGTAGAAACAGTTTCAGGGTTACAGTTCACCATGATGGTTTCATAGCCGTCTTCACGCATTGCAAGGGCAGCGTGTACACAGCAGTAATCGAATTCGATCCCTTGACCGATACGGTTAGGGCCGCCACCAATCACCATGATCTTGTCGCGGTTAGATGGATTAGATTCACACTCTTCATCATAAGTTGAGTACATATAAGCAGTATCAGATTCGAATTCTGCAGCACATGTATCCACACGTTTGTAAACTGGAGTGACGCCCAGGTTCCAACGGTGTTTACGGAATTGTTTTTGTGAAATGCCCATCAAGTCCGCAATGCGAAGATCTGATAAACCTTTACGTTTGAATGCACGGATGTTGTCTGCGTTCAAGTCGCCAAAACCTAAAGTTTTGATCTGGTTTTCAGTTTTGATGATGTCTTCGATTTGAATCAAGAACCAGCGGTCAATGTTCGTTGCAGCGAATACTTCGTCTAAAGTAAAGCCGTGACGGAATGCGTCGCCCACGTACCAAATACGCTCAGGACCTGGCACTTTAAGCTCTTGCAAGATTTTGTCGCGCGCGCCTTCAGCACCCACTTCAATTTTTTCGTCAAAACCAGAAGCGCCCACTTCAAGACCACGAAGCGCTTTTTGCATAGACTCCTGGAAGTTACGACCAATGGCCATCACTTCACCCACAGATTTCATCTGTGTTGTCAAAGTTGCATCAGCTTGTGGGAATTTTTCAAAGTTGAAACGAGGAATTTTGGTTACAACGTAGTCGATTGCAGGTTCGAATGATGCAGGTGTTGTACCGCCAGTGATGTCGTTTTTCAACTCATCAAGCGTATAACCCACAGCCAGTTTCGCTGCGATTTTCGCAATCGGGAAACCTGTTGCTTTAGATGCAAGAGCAGATGAACGAGAAACACGCGGGTTCATCTCGATCACAACCATACGGCCGTCTTTCGGGTTAATACCGAACTGAACGTTAGAACCACCTGTTTCTACGCCAATTTCACGAAGTACAGCTAGAGAAGCGTTACGTAGTAACTGGAATTCTTTATCTGTAAGCGTTTGCGCAGGCGCAACAGTGATCGAGTCACCTGTGTGCACGCCCATTGGGTCGAAGTTTTCAATGGTACATACAATGATACAGTTGTCGTTTTTGTCACGAACAACTTCCATCTCGTACTCTTTCCAGCCAATCAATGATTCATCGATCAATAACTGGTGAGTAGGAGAGAGGTCGAAACCACGTTCACAGATTTCCAGGAATTCTTCACGGTTGTAAGCAATACCACCGCCTGAACCACCCATAGTGAATGATGGACGGATAATCACAGGGAAGCCGAAGCGCGCTTGAATCTCAAGTGCTTCTTCCATAGATTCAGCAATTGCAGCTTTTGGACACTCGAGACCAATTTTACGCATTGCTTCGTCAAACAGTTTACGGTCTTCTGCTTTTTCGATCGCTTCTTTGGTCGCGCCAATCAGTTCAACGTTGTATTTTTCAAGAATACCATTGGCATCCAGTGCAAGGGCACAGTTCAGTGCAGTCTGGCCACCCATCGTTGGAAGGACAGCATCTGGACGCTCTTTTTCAATGATTGCTGCAACAGTCTGCCAGGTAATCGGTTCGATATACGTCGCATCTGCCATTGCAGGGTCGGTCATAATGGTCGCTGGGTTAGAGTTCACCAGAATAACGCGGTAGCCTTCTTCACGAAGCGCTTTACATGCTTGAGCACCTGAGTAGTCAAACTCACATGCTTGACCGATGACGATCGGACCAGCACCAATGATCAAGATGCTTTTAATGTCAGTACGTTTAGCCATGATGCTTCCTTAATTACTTCTTAGATGCTTCGATAAGTTCGATGAAATGATCGAACAATGGTGCGCAGTCATGTGGACCAGGGCTTGCTTCAGGGTGACCCTGGAAGCTGAACGCAGGTTTGTCTGTACGATGGATACCTTGGTTTGTACCATCAAACAGTGAGCGATGAGTCACACGCAATACCGCAGGCAAGGTGCTTTCATCCACTGCGAAGCCGTGGTTTTGAGAAGTAATCATCACTGTACCAGTTTCGATGTTCTGTACAGGATGGTTAGCGCCATGGTGACCGTGCGGCATTTTTACCGTTTTAGCACCCGATGCAAGAGCAAGAATCTGGTGACCCAAGCAGATACCAAATACTGGAATTTCAGTTGTTTCAACAATTGTTTTTACAGCTTCAATTGCGTAGTCACATGCAGCTGGATCGCCAGGACCATTTGACAGGAATACGCCATCTGGATTTAACGCAAGTACTTTTTCAGCAGGAGTTTGTGCAGGCACCACAGTCAATTTACAGCCGCGGTCTGCGAGCATACGCAAGATGTTGGTTTTGACACCGTAGTCGTATGCAACCACATGGAATTTAAGTTCAGGTTGAGTAAAGCCTTTGCCAAGTGCCCATGAGCCTTCAGTCCATTCGAAACCGGTCGGATCACAGCATTCTTTCGCAAGGTCTAAACCACTTAAACCACCGAATGCACGTGCTTTTTCGACTGCTTCTTCTTCAGTGATGTTTTCACCCGCAAGGATACAACCGTTTTGTGCACCTTTATCACGCAAAATTCGAGTTAATCGTCGCGTGTCGATGTCAGCAATGGCAACTACATTGTGCTGTTTTAAATAATCACCAAGTGATTGATTCGCACGGAAGTTACTATGTAGTAAAGGAAGGTCACGGATAATTAAACCGTTTGCCCATACTTTATGAATACGACCTGATTCAGCGTCTTCTTCGTTGCAACCTGTGTTACCGATATGTGGGTAAGTCAGCGTTACAAGCTGCTGTGCATAACTAGGATCAGTCAAAATTTCTTGATAGCCAGTCATGGCAGTGTTGAAAACGACTTCACCAGTCGTACAACCCGATGCGCCAATTGAAGTACCTTTAAAGATAGTTCCGTCGGCAAGGGCTAAAATTGCTGGGGTGCTCAAACCAAAGCTCCTGAAATTTAGGCTGTAAAAAAGCGAGTAGACGAAAAAAAAGGAAGGTTAATTTTTAAACCTACCCTCCTATGTCTGCTCGCTTGAACTTAACACGGCATTATACGCAGAACCACCCCCCAAGTCCAATAGCTTTACAGCAAAAGTATGAGATAAATGGCTTGCTTTTTGCTTGAAAGTCTGTTTTACGAACAACGTAAAAAAATGTAAGCAATTAAGAATTGTCTAACAAATCAAATCTTAATTTTTATCAAAACTACTAATATGAATGAGTCGTAATATAACTATAGGAATAAGACACATGACTACAGCAGCGAAATCTTCCCAATCCAAGAAAAAGATCAATACCGTGGTTTCAGAAACGACTGAACAGCTTGAAAAAGTAGCAGCTGAAGCCAAAGAACAGGTGGTAGAAACTATCGAAGAAAGCAAAGAGAAACTTGAAGTCGAAGCGAAACAGCTGGGTGATACTGTGCAGGAACAGTTACGCCAGTTAAAACAGGATCTGTTACAACGGATAGATACTCTGAAAGAGCAGTTATTTGGTTCGCAAAAAGAACTGACTGAATTAACCAGTTTTATCAAAACCGAATTTACCGCAGTGATTGAAGACTTATCCAATATGGGTAAAGAACTGAAAGAAGATGTCAGCCAGATCTCGACCAAACATAAAGAGCATCTGACTGGTACATTCAAGCGCTCAAAAGACAGCACCATTGAGGTCCTGAAAAAGGTCAAACCCATGGTAAAAGCTGAAAGTTCAGAAAAAAGCCCTGAGCTGAAGAATTAAGGGAATACGCTGACTTAAATTGCATGAAAGGAGAACTGGATACGTTCTCCTTTGTCTTTTTGAGGCAAACGGACTCACAATAATAATGAAAGGGGGTCACGATGCAGCAGCATTATTTTGCAGGTGTACTTGGTTTACTGACGCTGATTATGATGCTTAATCTGGAAAGTTGGTTGATGCGTGCACTTTATCTGGGTGTGATGATGTTATGCTTGGGATTCTTTGGACTAACTTTTGGAACGATTATTCTGATCATCTTCACGTTAACTGTAATTTTTTATGCCGCGGTAAAATCAGTGCAGGACAATCACCGCTTACATCACTAAAATGTCGAAAACAATTAAAACGAACTCTTAGTCTATCAGCTTAAATATCATTTAAATTATTATTAAAGTAGCCAGCCCTAAGTATAGAGAGCAGGCTAGTTGTATCAATTTAATGCTAATTGACCTGAATCCATGTAATGAAAATACAGGTAAATATTTTCCTCAAGCTATAACAGCCAGCTTTGAACGCATGAACTGGAAAAGCCCATAAAAAAACGTGAGACTTTAATGCTCACGTTTTTTAATATCTTTTTTATCCAGCAAATGCTTTTAATCTGCATTAAAAGACATGCAGCCAATCCCGTTTATTGTGGAAGTCTGCTTCTGGACTGCTGTGCTGCATTGCAAAGTATTGATCACCTTGTGAGGTTTTTAATACTGCTGTCAGACCAATAAACAGGTCTGCCCATTTAAGTTTGTGCTCAACCATAAACTCGGTCAGATCCAGACTGACATTCAGACCATAATGGGTGCGTTTAAGCTGATTCAGTTCGATATCGTATGCAGCAGGTGGCGGCATATCTTCCGGATAGCGATATTCCTCAAACTGATAGGCTTGCCAGGCCTGAGAAGGGGAGAGATTGATTTCGCGATAATAATCTTCACCCTGAACCCCGATAAAGATTTCAAAGCAGGTCTGTTCCCACAAAAAATCACGACGGGGATGTGCAGTAACCATTTCTGGCCACAGCACGTACTGGTTGGGATCGCGCAACCAAAATCCGACATTCAAGCTGCATGGATTTTGCTGTTCGATGGCACCGACCAATGAGATTGCCTGAAAACGGCGATCAAATGCGCTGAGTTCGTAACTGGCCATAAATCCTGTACTTAGTTAGAAAGATGGGCAAAACGGACAAGATTGGATAACTTCTGGTTTTGCTTTGGAGCTTTCTTGTAAAGCAGCGCAATTTTACCAATAGTTTGTACCACTTCAGCACCTGTAGTTTCTGAAAGTTCAGCAATGAGTGCTGCACGTGCTTCACGGTCTTCAGCCACCACTTTTACTTTAATGAGTTCGTGATCATTAAGGGCACGATTTAGCTCTTCAACTACAGATTCAGTTAAGCCTTTGTCACCAAGCATTACAACCGGGTTTAATGCATGTCCAATTTGACGTAAACGCTTACGTTCCTGAATAGATAAAGACGCCATGAGAGATAACCTGATTTTTAAAACGGCTTAGTATAGCAAAAGCGAAAAATAAACGCTGTAAATTCTCAGGAAATAATCACTTGTAAATAATCGCAAATCACACCGGAATACTCAGATTTAGATACACATGTATACTGCAAAAAATGTGTTTTTCACGTACAATGAATCATTAGAAGTTTTTTTTATTTAGAGAGTTATGGCAACACGCATTACCAACCAAAAGTTATCTAAAAGTAGTCGTGCGTGGATGAGAGAGCATCTTGATGACTTTTATGTGAAAAAAGCACAAAAAGAAGGTTATCGTGCCCGTGCTGCGTACAAGTTGCTAGAAATTCAGGAAAAATACGGCATTATTAAACCCGGCATGACTGTAGTGGACTTGGGTGCTGCCCCAGGAAGCTGGTCCCAGATTGCCGGAAAACTGGTCGGTGACAAAGGTCTGGTGATTGCATCAGACATCTTGGAAATGGATGCGCTACCTGATGTGACTTTCTTGCAGGGCGATTTCCGTGAACAAGAAGTATTCGATAAATTGTTAAATATTTTAAACGGACGCACAGTAGACGTTGTAATTTCAGATATGGCCCCCAATACATCAGGTAATAGAGCTGTAGATCAACCACGTCAGATTTATTTATGTGAACTTGCTCTGGATTTTGCCAACAAGGTACTCGGTCCGAAAGGACAGTTTGTAGTGAAAGTATTCCAGGGTTCAGGTTTTGATGAATTTCGTAAAGAAGTCGTTAACAGTTTTGATGTATTGAAGACGATTAAACCTGCTGCATCACGTGCCCGTTCGAAAGAAGTGTTTTTGGTCGGACAGGGACGCAAGAAGGCTTTGAAATAAAGTTTACTTGCCAACACGTTAAAAATTGTGCATTTTGTAGGTTTTTACATTATTGCAAATTGATTTGCAGCTTATTGATTAAGGTCACCCTTCGAGGGCATGATCAAATTAGATTGGAATGGGAAATAAAGCTTTGAGCGATCTTTTTAAGAATGCCGTATTGTGGCTCGTGATACTGGGTGTGCTGGTGTTAATCTTCAGCAACGTCAGTGACCGCAATCAACCGACTACAATGAACTATTCGGAGTTTGTTGCCGCGGTCAATGCTGGCCAAATTAAACAAGTTACAATTGATGGCGAAAGAATTCGCGGTGAAAAATCAAACGGTTCAGAGTTTGAAAGCATTCGCCCGGCAGTTCAAGACCCAGAACTGATGCCAAGCCTGATTAAAAATAATGTAGTCGTTGAAGGTGAAGCGCCTCAACGTCAAGGCTTGCTCATGCAATTGCTGATTGCAAGTTTCCCTGTGCTTCTAATCATTTTGTTATTCATGTTCTTTATGCGCAACATGGGTGGCGGTGCAGGCGGCAAGAATGGCCCAATGAGCTTTGGTAAATCTAAAGCGAAAATGCTATCTGAAGACCAGATCAAAGTAACATTTACTGATGTGGCGGGTTGTGATGAAGCAAAACAGGAAGTGGTCGAAATCGTTGACTTCCTGAAAGATCCTGCAAAATTCAAACGTCTGGGTGCGACTATTCCTAAAGGCGTCTTGATGGTGGGTCCTCCAGGTACAGGTAAAACCCTGCTGGCTAAAGCCATTGCGGGTGAAGCAAAAGTTCCATTCTTTAGTATCTCAGGTTCTGACTTCGTTGAAATGTTTGTCGGTGTCGGTGCATCTCGTGTACGTGACATGTTCGAACAGGCAAAACGCCATGCACCATGTATTATCTTCATTGATGAGATTGATGCAGTCGGTCGTCATCGTGGTTCAGGTACAGGTGGCGGTCATGATGAACGTGAACAGACTCTGAACCAGATGCTGGTAGAGATGGACGGTTTTGAAGGCAATGAAGGCATTATCGTGATCGCTGCAACTAACCGTGCTGATGTACTGGATAAAGCTTTACTTCGTCCAGGCCGTTTCGACCGTCAAGTCATGGTAGGTCTGCCAGATATTAAAGGTCGTGAGCAAATCCTGAATGTACATTTGAAGAAATTGCCTTCTACTACGGGTGTAGATGTCAAAGTGCTTGCTCGTGGTACACCAGGCTTCTCAGGTGCACAGTTGGCCAACCTTGTAAACGAAGCGGCATTATTTGCTGCACGTCGTAACAAGAACACCGTCGATATGCATGACTTTGAAGATGCGAAAGACAAACTGTACATGGGCCCTGAACGTAAATCGATGGTACTTCGTGAAGAAGAGCGTCGTGCTACGGCTTACCATGAAGCAGGTCATGCAATTGTGGCAGAAATGCTTCCAGGTACAGATCCTGTGCATAAAGTCACCATCATGCCGCGTGGCTGGGCATTGGGTGTCACCTGGCAGTTGCCTGAGTTTGACCAGACTAGCCATTATAAAGACAAGATGTTGAATGAACTTTCAATCCTGTTTGGTGGTCGTATCGCAGAAGAAGTATTTATTAACCAGATGTCGACTGGTGCTTCGAATGACTTTGAACGTGCAACTAAAATGGCACGTGCGATGGTGACCAAATATGGTATGTCGGACAAGTTAGGCGTCATGGTCTATGAAGATGACTCTCAACAGTCATTTATGGGTAGCATTGGTACCCGTACGATTTCTGAGGCCACCCAACAACAGGTAGATGCGGAAGTTCGTCGCATCATCGATGAGCAATACAAGGTTGCACGCGATATCCTTGAAAATAACAAAGATATTGCCCATGCCATGGTGAAAGCGCTACTTGAGTGGGAAACAATTGATCGTGAACAGATTCGTGACATTATGGAAGGTCGTGAGCCAAAACCACCTAAAGTTTATGTTTCAGACAATCCAGTGATTGATGTAACACCGACTGATGGTCCAATGACTCCTCCGCCATTACCAGCGAACTAAGTTAACAATTAAAACCACCTTCGGGTGGTTTTTTTTATGGCTATTATTTTGTCATATCTAGTTGAATGCTATAGTCAACTCATAAAAATCAATGAGTAAAAATAAGAATGAATTTACCTGTTCTGGAATCCGATATTTATCAGCTACGTTTGGAGCCACTGAGCTGGGAGCATTTTGCAGATTTAGAAACTGCATGTGCCGAAGGTGACTTAGGGGAAGTGTTATATAATTCGGTGCCTTACCTACATAAACTTAAACACTACTTTATCCAAGCTTTTGAACAGCAGTCCAAAGGTGAAAGAATGGCTTTTGCCGTGATTTATTTGAATTCGGGCCGAGCGATTGGCACCACCAGTTATCATGATATCAGGCCGGAAATTCCACGCGTTGAAATTGGCTTTACCTGGTATGCCAAACCTTATCAACGAACCTATGTAAATCGGGTCTGTAAATATCTTTTGTTGCAGCATGCATTTGAAGAGCTGAATGCTCACGTGGTAGGCTTTCGGACTGATCATCTGAATCTTAAAAGTCAAAAAGCTATTGAAGCTCTGGGTGCCAAACAGGATGGCATCATTAGATGTCATATGCTGCGTAAAGATGGCATGACACTCAGAGATAGTTATATCTATAGTATTTTAAAAAGCGAATGGGTTGATGTAAAAGCGTTACTGCAATCCAAGCTGATGCAATATTCCAATAAGAACTATTTTGAAATCTAGCTATTGAATAGATTGAGCTTTGCTTTATTGATCTTTCCATAAGACAATACCGGGGTTATTGTGAACTAGGATTGAACCATGCAGCTGAAGCCACTACGACCACAGATCTGGACTTTCGGTCATTTGAAACTGGATTTGTCTCAGCCGCATGTGATGGGAATTTTAAATGTGACTCCGGATTCCTTTAGCGATGGGGGGCTGCACAATCAGAAAGATGAGGCAGTAGTAAAAGCCCTGGAAATGATTGCTGATGGTGCCACTGTGATTGATATCGGGGGGGAATCTACACGTCCGGGTGCATCAGTCGTGGACGTTGAAGAAGAACTTCGTCGTGTGGTTCCAGTTGTAGAAGAACTATCTAAACATGATGTTATCATCTCGATTGATACTTCACAGCCAGAAGTGATTAAAGCAGCCGTGAAAGCGGGTGCACATATCTGGAATGATGTACGCGCGCTCACTCGTCCACAAGCGTTAGAGACGGCAGCAGAACTGAATATTCCGGTGATCATCATGCATATGCGTGGTGAGCCGACTACGATGAATAATCTGGATCAGTATCAAGACGTCACGCTTGATGTCATTACGGAATTAAAACAGCGGGTGCAGGATGCTTTAGATGCCGGGGTGAAAGCTGAGCATATTATGATTGATCCCGGTTTTGGATTTGCCAAAAATGCTGAACAGAACCTGAAACTATTGAACGAATTGTACAAACTGACTCAACTTGGTTATCCAATATTGTCGGCGTTGTCACGTAAACGCTTCATTGGACAGGTGCTGGGTGGAGCAGAAGCCGTAGAACGCGCAGTGGGGTCAGTAGCAGCACACTTGCTAAGTATTCAACAAGGTGCCTGCATGGTACGTGTACATGATGTCAAAGCGACAGCAGATGCGATTAAGGTTTGGAAGGCAATGCAAGCCGCAGTTTAATTGTTGGCTAGATTGTATGTCAGGCGGCGTGCTGTTTGGCTTTTAAGCGGCAATATGGTATATAGGGCACGCTTAATTTTTAGTTATAGTTTTAGAGTGCCTGTAATGTTTGCAGATTTACTTCTCCCAATGTTCGATGATGAATATTATCCCGATATTCTGGTTGCTGAAGTAAAGCAGCACATCGAACGTTTTGCCAAAAAGGTGATAAAATCTGGTTTATCTGAATATGAGATTTATCAGTTTGCCAATGCGACTGTGGCAGAAATCAATGAAATGAAGCCGCAGTTCGAAGACCTGGATTCCTCTTTAGATGATACCGCAGCAGATTATATTGCTGAAGCCATGATGATAGTGGTACAGGAACAGGGATACTTCGAAGTTGAAATGGAAGAGCTGGTCGCGACTCGTGAATGGTAGAAAAAGCCCTGTTAAACAGGGCTTTTTTTAATGATCTGAAAATACGTCTTTTAAATTTTTATAATGAATTTCTTCCAGTAATTTCTGCTCTTCCCGCATGCAGCTATGATGTAAATCCAGATAATACTGTTTTAAATCTTTGTGATAAGGCACTGGTTCCGGCTCTTTGCTTTGCGACTGCTGATAAGACCAGTAAGCCAGTTGACGGATTTTCTGCAAACGTACCAGAAGGGTGCTGCGAGTCGAAACTCTAAAACAAGGCTCGACTAAAACTGGTACAAGGCTACTGAAAGCAAGCAGGGCCAAGCAAGGCAAGGTAATAAATGCTGAGTGAAAATACTGATAATTTATAAATGACAGAATCGCAATCAGGGTTTGCATATACAGGCAGAGTTGTAAACGCTTGGCATAGCGGGCAGAACTGTATTTCGCCTGAAACTGGGCGCGCCAGATATAAGGATAAAGCATGCCAATCATGACAACGGTACCAGCACTGAGCGCCTGATATTTTGAAGTGACAAAGTCAGGATAAAACGGCAGCGAAAAGCACAGGCAGCAAAAACCTGTGATCATGATCAGAATACCGATACGTAAATACAGATATAGATCAGTGGTCTGGTTCAAATATTTATAACGGCCATAGCTGAGGCTGCAAAAGAATGCATCAGGATGGCGTAATTGCAATCTGGCTAGATCAAAAGAACGGGGTGCAGACATGGGGAGGGCACATTCTATTGGTGATAATCACGCATAAAAAAACCAGCTGAATGCTGGAGATTTTTCATTGCACCATTCTAATCAGAATTAAAATGGTGCCCGAGGCCAGACTCGAACTGGCACGCTTTGTGGGCGGGGGATTTTAAATCCCCTGTGTCTACCGATTTCACCACTCGGGCATGTGCGCAATAATAGAGGACGAAATAAAGCTTGGCAAGTAAATTTCAATACGTTTGCTTTATTTTCAAGCAATTCAGTAGCTTAAATTTAGAAATTAATTCTATTAATTCTATAGTGCTGGATGATAAGCGTGAGAAGTCATGTAATTTTCTATTTCAGGACGTGTTTAAAAAAAACTTTTTACAGGTGCTCATCCAGATAAGTATCGATATCGATGTATTTAATCTTCTTGCACTGCTCATGTTCCAGTTTAAACAAACGGGTATGCAAATCCGCATAGTGCTGAAGCTGATTTTTCAATTCTTCATTTGGGGAGGTCGGCTTGGAATGAAAAAATAATTTCAGACGCAGTTTCCAGGTTTGTTGATAAGCCCAGAAACAGATGCGACGTAACTGCTGCAGTTGATATTGTTCAGTGCCATTGATAGCAGGGCGGAACATATTTTCTTTATAGAACCGTACAAAACCGAAACTTATCCCGAAAAAGAATAGAATCCACATGGTCGTACTGCTTTGTAGAAAAACCAGATTCAGCGCTTCCAGTACAATGACTACAGTGAGTTTAATCGGTGTATGTCTTAAAAATTGATAGAGGGAATGAGAAGAGTGCCGGATCTGCTTGATCACCAGTGGAACCACCAGCATCAGAAATAGCAGAATAGTCAGAATCGCATAAGCTTGCGCCTGAAAGTCTTGGACAGTTGGTAGCTTAGAGGAGTAAACATCTTTGAGAACCAGGCTAATTGGTACAAACATCATGGCAGCCAGCACCCAGGGAATTAGTTCCTTGAGATCACTTAAAATACCCTTGGTTTTGATCTGACCATAAAACAGATAATTTCTTTTAAAGGCAGCCGGATAAAGCAGTTTAAGTTGCTGCAATAAAAGATCAATCTGTTTGGTTTGCATAATAAAAAGTAAATCAGAAACTTGCCGCCTACTATAGCCAATTTACGCAAGAATGATAGAGATGATCCGGATTTTGCAATTATTAGAGTTGAAGCTAAAGATTTTAATTTTTTAGTAAGGATTTATGCGAAAATAGTCCATTGCATATTTATTTTTTAGGGACAGTTTATGACTGATCAATCTCCTGCGACGCTAAGCGACATCGAAATTTTAGACATCCTTCAAACCATGAAGAATGATGAGCTAGATACAGAAGCAAAAGAAGTCATTCGTCAGAGTGGTAAAGCGGGTCGTCAGGAAGCGCATAAGCAGGCGTTGGTTGTATTGAATCAGTCATTTGAAGAAAAATTTGTTGAAGCGGTTTCTCTGGCTCTGAATCTGAATGAAGCACAAATCAAAAAAATCCGTTATAAGAAAGACCGTATCCGTATTTTAAAAGCCCGTGGTATTGATTACCTGGCGATTGATGGCGCGGAAACTGCCTTTGTACTGGCGCAGATTGCACAGGCGATTCTACGTGAAGATGCTGTCGTGACTCATGACCTGCATAATATTTTCCCATTCTGGAAAGAAGGCTGGCCAATGGTGCAATTTGATAATGCCTACAAAATCTTGCAGGAAGATATCCAGATCCATTATCAGGCAGTCCTTGAAGCGCTTTTATCAAAAATTTAAGCTGAATTGAATGTAAAGAAGCACCTTCGGGTGCTTTTTTAATGAGAATAAAATAGGGAAAGTAGCCAGTGCATAGGAAGGATAAACAGCCGCCACCAAGTGATGAGCGGATAATAAAAATATTCGCCTATTCTTAAAGTCGAATCAAATCCTTGCCGGTGCCGTTCATAAGGATAGGGAGTCAGCCAGATTGAAAGTAAAATAAGCACAATTGCTATGATCAGAAATACAGGCTGTTGATCTTGCATAAAGAAGAAATAGAATAAATATAAGGCCGAATAAAAACTCAGACAGGCGAGTAGCGCAGCAAGATTCATAAAAGTCTCATTATTATTGTTTTTGGAGTTTTAAAAAAATTGAAGAAGAACCAGGTTATTCTGATTCTTCTGTCGGTGGTTTTTTCACTTCCAGCATACGTGTAACCAGTAACTGGTCAATCTTGAAATGATCAACATCGACAACTTCAAACTTATAACCCGCATGTAGCACAATATCTGCAGGACGTGGAATCTTGCGCAGCTTGAACATCATAAAACCAGCCAGAGTTTCATAATTCTCTTCATCCGGCATTTCATCAATTTCCAGCGCATGTTTGATGTCTTCAATAGGCGTACTGCCATCAATCAGCCATGAATTGCTGTCACGTTTAATGATCTGCTGGTCTTCTTCCAGGGGAGTAACCCAGTCGCCCATCACGGTAATCATGATGTCGGAAAGGGTAATGACACCTACGACCAAGGCATATTCATTAATAACGACTGCAAACTTTTCCTTGGTCGAACGAAAACGGTCAAGTAATTCAGATAAGGTTAGCGTATCTGGAATGGTCAGAACCGTACGGATGGTATTTTCATTCAACTGAAGTAAAGACTGATTATTCAGAATACGAACCAGAATATCTTTGGAGTCGACATATCCAATTACATCGTCGATATTTTCATTACAGACCAGGAACTTGGAGTAAGGAAATTCAGCCAGTTTCTGGCGAATACTGGCTTCAGATTCTTTCAAGGTAAAGAACACCACATTTTCACGAGTCGTCATACTGGAAGGAACATTACGTTCTTCAAGCTCAAACACGTTCTCAATAAAGTGATGTTCCTGTTTCTGTAACACCCCTGCCTGAGCACCCGCATCCATTACCGCAGAAATATCAGCAAAGGTAATATTGTCATCTCGAATGGTATTAACTTTAAATAAACGGAATAACAGGTTCGCAATGGCATTGATGAACCAGGCCAATGGTTTACAGATTTTGATAAATACCTGAATCGGATTAATTACCGAGACAGAAATTTTTTCTGGAGCGATCATGGCCAGACGTTTTGGCATCAAGTCCGCAAACAGAATAAATAATGAAGTAACTGCAGTGAAGGATAAGCTGAACGCAATCGTTTCAGTCCAGGGACCTTGATAAAATCTGGAAAGTAAATTGATGATATAAGGACGGAAGGCGCCTTCACCTAAAATACCGCCTAAAATGGCAACGGCGTTTAAGCCGATTTGGGAAGCTGCAAAAAAGTCAGCAGAGTTTTCTTGTAAATCTAAAACTTTTTGAGCGCGAATATCTCCCGATTCAGCCAAAATTTTTAATTTGACCTTACGAGCACCTGCAAGCGCGATTTCTGTTAATGATAAAAAACCGGCCCCCGCGATGAGTAATAAGATAATCACGATGTTTTGAAAGAGGCTCACGAATCCACCTGTGGATTAATATGATCTAGCTAAAAATATTTTTAACACAAAAAAAGACTTGAGGTACAAATAAAGCAACTCAAGTCTCTAGAGTATAAGCTTAAAAATGAGCAATTTAGCTAATATTCAATTTAATAATGCGAAAATTGCGAATTATTCATTAAAAATTCACGATTTTCTTCTTCGATCATCTGACGCGCTACATATAGAATCAGCTGGCGTAACCAGCGATGGGCGGGATGATGATGCAATAAAGGACACCACGCCATCTTCAATTCAAACTCAGGAATATAGAATGGTGGGTCTTTAATGAGCAAGTTCTGGTTTTTGGCTTGCAGACGTGCAATACGGGTCGGTAATGTTGCTACAAGATCTACATTGGCAGCCAGAAGACCGGGCATCTGATAATGACGGGTAAATACCGAAATCTTACGTTTCTGACCAATACGCTCAAGGGCCTGGTCAATCCAGCCGAGACCTGCCTGTTTCTCAGGGTTTACCCCAAAGCCAACGCCCATACCAGTTTTTGATACCCAGATATGCTGTGCATCCAGATAACTTTTCAGATTCAGGTTGCCCGCAGCCGGATGCTTGTTATTTAACAGGCAAGAAAAGCTGTCACGCCAAACCAGTACCTGGTGGAAGCTTTGTGGAATTTCATTAAAACGGTTAATCGCCAGATCAACTTTACCTTGTTCCATGTCACGATAGGACACATCACTTGGCGTTAAGAAGTCGAGAACCACATTCGGTGCTTCTGAACGTAATGCTTTCACCAAGCGTGGTACCAGTGTGGCTTCAGCATAATCTGAAGTCATGATACGGAAGACACGATTTGAGGTATAAGGACGGAACTCGGTACGCGGTTCCAGAATCATGGAAAGATCCGCTAAGGCGTCGCGGATACGAGGTTGGAGTTCTAGTGCACGTTCTGTTGGAGTCATACCTTCAGAAGAGCGAATTAAGAGGGGATCATTAAATAAATTTCGTAAGCGACGTAAAATGTTACTCATCGCAGGTTGGGTTACCCCAAGTTGTTCTGCTGCACGCGTGACATTTTTTTCACGTAAAAGTACGTCAAGATAAATGAGGAGATTAAGATCGACCCGCTCCAGATTCATAAAAAAAATACCGAAAATAAAATTATGAAATTATATGGATTATGCCATAACTACTATAGCTTGTGTACGCAACTGATGAAAAAAAGCCCAGCTGATTGTACTGAAATACCTTTTTAGAGTCTCTTTCACTGTAGATTTTGCCAGCCTGAATCCTCCTCTATTTTTAAGAGCAGAAAGCAAATCTGGCTGCATCCAAAAACGAAAGAAAGGTATTTCTGCAAAACAGAGGAAATTAGCAAATAATGTGCCAGATTTGACTAAAAATATTTCCACAAATAAATGAAAAATAATTCCTTCGAAATAAGTGTTCCAAGTTTTAAGGCTTAGAAAATAGACAAAAATTGCTGAAATTAAGCGCTGCTAAAGTCCTGCAAGACTTAAGTCTAATGAATATTTTTTGCTCTTTTTGTTGATGTTTTAGACAAAATTCAATTTTAAAAATTCAAATATAAAATATAAAATACAATAACTTATAAAATATTGGTCAATATATAATTAGACTTTCATCTACATATTTTTTAAATAAATAATGATAATTCTTGCAGAATATTGGATTAATTTTTCGAAGCCCACTAATCTTTAGCTATCCCAACGGATCGTCGAAAATCTGAACAAGTCATTGAGGGTGTGATTTGAGCGGTTCGTTGCAGAAAAATCCTAATATTAATACAGGAATATATCATGACTACATACCAAACAGCGATTGATGCAATCCGCGAATTAAAAGCGAAATTCGGTAACACTTGGGCAGACATCAGTCCTGAAGATGCTGCGCGTATGCAAATGCAAAACCGTTTCAAAACTGGTTTAGACATTGCTAAATATACAGCGGCGATTATGCGTCGTGATATGGCTGCTTATGATGCCGACTCTAGCAAATACACTCAATCATTAGGCTGCTGGCACGGTTTCATCGCTCAGCAAAAAATGATTGCGAATAAAAAATACTTCGGTACAACTGAACGTCGCTATATCTACCTTTCTGGCTGGATGGTTGCCGCACTTCGTTCAGAATTCGGTCCTCTTCCTGACCAATCTATGCACGAGAAAACTTCTGTTCCTGCATTGATCGAAGAAATCTACACATTCTTACGTCAAGCTGATGCGAAAGAACTGAACGACCTGTTCCGCGCACTTAAAAAAGCTCAAGACGCTGGTGATACAGCTAAAGCTGCTGAAATCACTTCACAAATCGACAACTTCCAAACTCACGTTGTGCCAATCATTGCGGACATCGACGCTGGTTTCGGTAACGAAGAAGCAACTTACTTATTAGCTAAGAAAATGATCGAAGCGGGTGCTTGTGCACTTCAAATCGAAAACCAGGTTTCTGACGCGAAACAATGTGGTCACCAAGCTGGTAAAGTAACAGTTCCACACGAAGACTTCATCGCGAAAATCCACGCTCTTCGCTATGCATTCCTTGAAATGGGTCTTGACGACGGTATCATCGTTGCACGTACTGACTCTGAAGGCGCTGACTTGACTCAAAAAATCCCAGTGGTTAAAGAGCCAGGCGACATCGCTTCTCAATACATCAGCTACTTAGACACTCAAGAAATTGATATCTCTGAAGCACAAGAAGACGAAATCCTGATCAAGCGTGATGGTAAACTTCACCGTCCTAAACGTCTTGCTTCTGGTCTATACCAGTTCCGTGAAGGCACGCAAATCGACCGCGTTGTACTTGACTGCGTAACTAGCTTACAAAACGGTGCTGACCTACTTTGGATCGAAACTGCGACTCCAAACGTTGCTGAAATCGCTCACATGGTTAACCGTGTACGTGAAGTTGTGCCAAATGCGAAACTTGTTTACAACAACTCTCCATCATTCAACTGGACACTGAACTTCCGTCAACAAGCGTACGACCGTTGGGTTGCTGAAGGTAAAGACGTATCTGCATACGACCGCGCTAAATTGATGAGCGCTGAGTACGACGATTCTGAATTGGCTGCTGAAGCTGACGAAAAAGTACGTACATTCCAAGCAGACGCTTCTCGTGAAGCAGGCGTGTTCCACCACTTGATCACTCTGCCTACTTACCACACAGCTGCTCTTTCTACTCATGAGCTTGCTCAAGGTTACTTCGGTTCTGAAGGTATGTTGGCTTATGTTGCTGGCGTACAACGTAAAGAAATCCGCGGTGGTATCGCTTGTGTGAAACACCAAGCAATGGCTGGTTCTGACATCGGTGACGACCACAAAGAAATCTTCGCTGGTGACAACGCGCTTAAAGCGGGTGACGATGCGAAAAACACAATGAACCAATTCTCTGCTTAATCAGCTCTGAATCGATTCTAAAAAAACCCTGCGCAAGCAGGGTTTTTTTATGCCTAACATAAAATGAATAACCCTATAAATTGTTGAAACAGCTAGATGAAAGGCAAAAGCTTCATATTTTCTTCATGATTCAATTTTATACATATTTTTCTGTGATCAAGCCTTGCATTCCCTAGGCCACTGCCTGAATATCCTTAAGCTGACTCAATAATGCAACGCTTTCCATAATTCATTAAATTCAAAGTGATTCAGACTTATGCTGTCTAAGTTTTTCATTCATCGTCCTATTTTTGCAGGTGTACTGGCCATTGTGGTCATGGCCATTGGACTTTTTGCGGTGATGAATTTACCTGTCGAACGTTATCCGGATATTGCACCGCCACGTATTACTGTGGCAACAACTTATACTGGTGCATCTGCAGAAACGGTAGAAGAGAGCGTGACCCAGGTGCTGGAACAGCAAATTAAAGGTATCGACCGCTTGCTGTATTTCAGCTCCAGTAGTGATTCTTCAGGTCGAAGCCGGATCAGCATCAGTTTTGAAAATGGCACCGATCCAGATACAGCACAAGTACAGGTTCAAAATGCGATTAACGGGGTTCTCAATCGTTTGCCTGACGATGTCCAGCGACAGGGCGTGAATGTCTTCAAATCTCTTGGCGATACCCATATGGTCATCGGTCTGTATGATGAATCACGGCGTAGTAGCAATATTGAACTATCTGATTATTTGACCACGCATCTGGAACAGGATATTTCCCGAATTGATGGCATTGGGGAAGTGGATGTTTTTGGTTCACAGTTCGCGATGCGCATCTGGCTGAATCCAGCAAAATTAAAACAATATAACCTGATGCCAAGTGATGTGCGGGCAGCGATTGAATCACAGAATACTCAGGTGGCAGCCGGTGCAATTGGGGACTTGCCGACAGTCGATGATCAGTATCTGAATGCCAAAGTCACATCAGGCAGCCGTTTAAAAACAGTCGAAGAATTTGAAAATATTATTGTGAAGTCTGCCCGGGACGGGAGCTTTATCTATTTAAAAGATGTTGCACGGGTAGAATTGGGTGCGGAAAATTATCAGTCATATAGCACTACCAATGGCTATCCTTCTGCCGGTCTGGGCATTTCACTAGCCTCCGGTGCCAATGCAATTGCGACGTCGAGTCTGATCAAGGCTGAAATCGAGCGACTTTCCCAGCAGTTGCCGGAAGGCTATAAAATTGCTTATCCGCGTGACAATACCCCGTTTGTCAAAGAATCGATTAAAGAAGTCGTTAAAACTTTATTCGAGGCGGTCATTCTGGTCGTCATCGTGATGTTTATCTTCCTGCAAAACTGGCGTGCGACCTTAATTCCGACTGTAACTGTGCCTGTAGTTTTACTCGGAACCATGGCGGTACTTTATGTTTTGGGACTGAGTATTAATACGCTGACTTTGTTTGCCTTAGTACTGGCGATTGGCTTGCTAGTCGATGATGCTATTGTGGTGGTAGAGAACGTTGAACGTCTGATGCATGAGCAGCAACTTACAGCCAAAGCAGCAGCACTGGAATCCATGCAGGAAATCAGCGGAGCACTGATCGGGATTACCCTGGTTTTAACCGCGGTCTTTATTCCCATGGCGTTCTTTGGTGGCTCAACCGGGGTGATCTATCGTCAGTTCTCGATTACGCTCGTGGCAGCGATGTCTCTGTCGCTGATGGTCGCACTGATTCTGACACCTGCACTTTGTGCGCTGATTTTGAAACCGAATCCAAAACCTGCCAAGTGGGCGAGTTGGTTTAACCAGAAACTGGATGATTTGAAGCATCGTTATCTGAAAGTTTCTAATGTCACTCTACAACATAAGGCCATTAGCCTGGTGCTTTTTGCCGGGTTGATCTGTGTATTTGCTTTATTCTACCGCGCCTTACCTACCAGCTTCTTGCCGAGCGAAGATCAGGGTATTCTGAATCTGCAGATCCGGCTACAGGAAGGTGCTCCAATGAAAAACACCATTCAGGTCGGTGAACAGATTCGTCAGTATTTTCTGGAAGAAGAAAAGGACAATATCGACTTGGTCATGTTACGTTATGGCCGTAACTTCTCAGGTACCGGTCAGAACCTGGCGACCGGTTTTGTAGCCTTAAAGCATTGGGATGACCGTTCAGGAGAAGAAAATACTGCGCAGGCGATTCGTGAACGTGCCATGAAGCATTTCCGTAGTAACCGCGATGCCCAAGTCAATATCAGTATGCCGGCTTCAGTGAATGGTTTAGGTCAAACCGACGGCCTGGATTTCTGGATTCGTGATATTAACGGTAATGGCCGTGAGTATCTGGAAGAACAGTTCCAGAATATGCAGGCTGGCGCAGCTCAATATAGGAGCTTTGAAAATCTGGATAAGCGCTCTAATCCGGAAAAAGCCGAACTGAAAGTCAATATTGACCAGAAACAGGCCATGGCCAATGGTCTGAGTCAATCCGCAATTAACAGTACGCTTTCAGCGGCTTGGGGCGGTAATTATATTAATGACTTTATTGATCGTGGCCGGATTAAACGGGTGATTATGCAGGGTGATGCAGAATTCCGTTCCAAACCTGAAGATCTGACACAATGGCATGTACGTAATGACCTGAACGAGATGGTGCCTTTTAGTAATTTCGCTCAGGTGGACTGGAGTGGTGGTCCCGAGGTAGTCAACCGTTTTATGGGCTATACCTCGCTACAAATGCAAGCGGATATGGTCAAAGGTTCCAGTTCTGGTGAAGCGATGCAAGATGTTGAAAATCTGGTGGCAGAACAGGATGGCATTGACGTGGTCTGGAGCGGTTTATCCTTTGAGGAAAAACAATCCAGTAATCAGGCAATCTGGCTTTATCTGGTATCGATCGGTTTTATTTTCCTGTGTTTGGCTGCTTTATATGAAAGCTGGACGATTCCGACTGCGGTCATGTCCGCGATTCCTTTAGGGATTGGTGGGAATATCATTTTTAGTTTTCTGGCAGATTTTCCGAATGATATTTACTTCCAGATTGCTTTGCTGACCACGATTGGTCTGTCCTGTAAGAATGCAATTTTAATTGTAGAGTTTGCGGCATTGGCTCAGGAAAAAGGTAAATCGGTAGTTGAAGCTGCACTTGAGGGTGCGTCATTACGCTTGCGTCCAATCTTAATGACCTCTCTGGCCTTTGGTGCTGGTATTTTGCCACTGGTCTTTGCTTTTGGTGCAGGTGCAGCCAGTCGTCGTGAGATTGGAATCAGTGTTTTTGGTGGAGTGATCTTCGGAACGATACTGGTACTGATTTTTATTCCATTTATGTACGTTTTAATTCGCCAAATGACGACGAAGAAATCACGTACCTAATATCAATACAAAATATTGAGCTCAAAAATCCTCGTTATGACGGGGATTTTTTGTCGAAATTAAAGAGCTAAAGATTGGCTTATATTTAAGCATGGTGTAAAAATTGCTATAGAAATCATCTATTCATGGCGTGTGCACTCTAAAGATGCATTTGATGGAGATTTCTAATTTATGTTGTCGCGCTTTTTTATTTATCGTCCCAAGTTTGCAGCGGTCATTGCAATTTTAATGATGGCCCTTGGGGTATTTGCACTTCAAAAAATTCCCATTGAACATATGCCAAATATGGATACGCCAGCTTTAGGCGTTTCCGCAGGTTATCGTGGTGCATCGGCTGAAACAGTTGAGCAATCGTTGACCCAGATTCTGGAACAGGCGATAAAAGGCATTGAAGGTCTGGAAACCTTTCACTCCAGCAGTTCGGTGGGACGGGCTCAACTTACGCTGCAATTTGAGCAAGGGGTCGATCTTGATCAAGCCCAGTTACAGGTTCAAAACGCCGTCAATGGCGTATTGAGCCGCTTACCTGAAGAGACGCAGCAGGGCGGAGTCAATGTTTATAAATCAGGGTATGACCAGTTTGCACTGTTAAGTTTATATGATGAGAGTGGGCAGAGTAGCGTCACCGAACTTTCAGATTATTTGATGGTGCATGTGGAACCGCGTTTGTCACGTATCGAAGGTGTGGGGGAAATTGACCTGTACGGTGCAGGTTATGCCATGCGGATCTGGCTAAATCCGCATAAGTTGCAGCAGTTTAACCTGATGCCAAGCGATATTCGCAATGCCATTGAAACCCAGAACGCACCCCTAGCTTCAGGCGCAATTGGGGGTTTGCCGACGATGCAGGATCAATATCTCAATGCCAAGGTCAGTGCGGGTTCACGTTTAAGCAGCGTGAAAGAATTTGAGAATATTATTGTTAAAACCACGGATTCCGGTTCATTGCTGTACTTAAAAGATGTGGCACGGGTAGAACTAGGTGCAGAGAGTTATAACCACATTAACTATACCAACGGACAGCTCTCTTCAGCTTTATCGATTACTTTGGCGCCACGGAGTAATGCCATTGCAGTTTCCAAACAGATTCAAGACGTATTAAAAAACGCTCAGGCCAATTTGCCACCGCACTATCAGTTGCAAATGACCATGGACAAAACTCCATTTATCACCAGCTCAATTGAACAGGTAGCTAAAACTCTAGTTGAAGCCATTATTCTGGTCATTGTGGTGATGTTTATCTTCCTGCAAAACTGGCGTGCCACGATTATTCCGGCCGTTACGATTCCGATTGTGGTTTTGGCAACCTTTGCTGTGCTGTATGTCTTGGGTATGACTCTGAATAACTTTACCTTGTTTGCCCTGATCTTGGCCATCGGTCTGCTAGTCGATGATGCCATTGTAGTGGTGGAAAACATTGAACGCCTGATGCAGGACGAACATCTGGATGCCAAAGCGGCTGCCTTAAAATCCATGCAGGAAATGAGCGGGGCACTGGTCGGTATTACGCTGGTACTTACTGCAGTATTTATCCCGATGGCTTTCTTTGGCAGTATCACTGGAGTGATTTATCGTCAATTTTCTATCACTTTGGTGGTAGCGATGTTGCTGTCTTTATTCGTGGCCTTGGTGATTACCCCAACATTTGCGGCACAACTCCTCAAACGCAAACCTTATCAGGCTCGCTGGGCACAGCGCTTTAACCATGGCATGGATCAGCTCAATGCCAGTTACCAAAAAGTTTCAGCTCGAAGCATGCAATTGAAATTCACGATGTTGGCACTGTTTGGTGTGTACATAATGGGCTTCGGCTGGGTATATAAGTATTTGCCGGAAGGATTGATGCCCACTGAAGACATGGGTTTTGCTATGGGGCAGATTGTCATGCCTGGCAATGCACCGCGTACAGAAGTCGAACAAGTCGGGCGTGAAGTACAAGATTATTTGATGAAACATGAATCGGAACGCATTCAGAGTGTAGGTGTCTGGTATAGTGGCAACAATGTCGGTGTAGGTCCGTATCGTGGGCAGCTTTTTGTGGTATTAAAAGACTGGGCTGAGCGCAAAAATCCTGAAGATTCGGTCTTTGCTATTGTCGATCGAGCACAGAAACACTTTGCCAATCATGCCAATGCCCAAATTTTCTTTATGGCACCTTCCATGTCAAGTAATGGTCGTGTAGTCGATTTCTGGTTGCAAGACCTGGATTATAAAGGGGCTGAATTTTTACAGGAGGCATTTGGCCAGATTGAAGCGCGTGCCCAAGGCAAATCATCGATTGAATTTTTACAGCTGGATCAACCTAAAGAAAGTGCTGAGCTGAATATCAAACTTGATGCAGAACGTGTGTTAAAGCATTCCATTCCTCAGCAAAATGTAAACAGTACTTTGGCTGCAGCATGGGGTGGAACTTACATCAATGACTTTATTGATCGCGGGCAGATTAAACGTGTGATTATGCAGGGTGAGGCAGAATACCGTTCCAAACCTGAAGATCTGGCCTTCTGGCATGTACGCAATCAAAAAGGTGAAATGCTGTCATTTAACCAGTTCAGTAGTCTGAATTGGCAGGGCGGGCCGAACAGTATTAACCGTTATATGGGCTATAACGCTGTTCCAGTCTATGCAGGGATTCCAAAGGACAAGTTTTCCAGTCAGACCATGCAGGATGTTGAAGCATTGGTAGATGCCCAGGAAGGTGTGAATCTGGCCTGGAGCGGAGCCGCATTGGAAGAAAAGCGCAGCAGCGGTCAGGCGATTTTTCTTTATGTGATTTCGATTGCCTTTATTTTCCTGTGCTTAACCGCTTTATATGAAAGTTGGACCATTCCTGCGGCCGTGATCAGTGCCATCCCATTGGGCGTAGGCGGCAGTATCTTATTTTGCTGGGTCTTTGGTTTCGCCAATGATATCTTTTTTCATATTGCCTTGCTGACGACGATTGGTCTGTCCTGTAAAAATGCCATTTTGATTGTGGAGTTTGCTGCACAGGCAGAGAAAGCAGGAAAAACAGCTATAGCTGCAGCTTTAGAGGGAGCAAGTTTACGCTTGCGGCCTATTCTCATGACTTCTATTGCTTTTGCTGCGGGAGTAATCCCTTTGATTTTCGCTTCTGGGGTCAGTGCGATCAGCCGTCAGGAAATTGGTGCCAGCGTTTTGGGCGGGGTCATTTTTGCGACTATTCTGGTGTTATTCTTTATCCCATTTATGTATGTGTTAATCCGAAACCTGTTTCGTGTCAAAGCAACAAATAAAGTTATACAAATCAATCAGGAAAATGAGGAATACTCACTCTAGGGCGGGTATGTTTCATACCTGCATGGAATGATGGTAGGGAAATGCAGCACCAAGAAAAAATACAGCAACTACATGAGACTCTGCTGACAGGGGAAAATAATATTCATCAGCTTTTACAAAAGCTGAATATTGCCGATCAGGCCAGAATTTTGTCTGAACTTGGACCAGCGGAACGCTGTCACCATTTCAGGCAGCTGGAACGTCAGGCAGAAGTACTGGAGTACTTGCCACTGGCCATGCAAATCCAGCTGGCCTATCAATTTCCTCTGGAGCAACTGGCCAGTCTGATGGATGCCATGCATTCCGATGACTTCATTGATTTATACAAGCAGATGCCCTGTGAAGTGCAGCAGCAGTTACTTGGCAAATTATCCACCCAGTCGCTACAAACCCTGCGAGAGCTGCATGCTTATCCGGAAGAAACTGCCGGTGCATTAATGAGTTCAGACTTCGTCACGCTTGCTCCCGAGTTGAGCATGACTGAAGCGATTGAAACGCTACGTGATATTGCGGGGAATCATGACACCTTATATCTGATCTATATTGTCGATGAAAAACAGCATCTGCTCGGCGTAATTTCCTTGCGACAAATTATTCAGGCACGGCCGGATGCCACTATTAATGAGGTCATGACCACAGATGTAGTCTATGCCACGGTAGATGAGGATCAGGAGCAGGTCGCCCGTACCTTGGCCTATTATGATTTTATCGCCTTGCCTGTGGTCGACGCGACCCAGAAGCTGGTCGGGATTATTACTTATGATGATGCCATGGATATTGCAGAGGCAGAAAGCACCGAGGATATTTTAAAATCCGGTGCAGTGACGCCTTTGAATGAGCTGAGCCTGAAAACTGCACCGATTCTCAGACTGTATCAGAAACGGGTATTCTGGCTGGTTATTCTGGTGTTTGGCAGTCTGCTCTCCGGAATCGGGATTGCCCATTTTGAAGATATTATTTCCACCCATATTGTGCTGGTATTTTTCTTGCCATTGTTGGTGGGAAGTGGGGGGAATGCTGGCTCACAATCTGCCACCCTAATGGTGCGTGCCTTGGCAACAGGCGATGTGCAGTTTAAGGACTGGTTTAGCTTGCTTGGTCGTGAATCTCTAGTTGCCTTATGTCTGGGTGGAACGATGGCCATTGCAGTATCAATTCTGGGTTATATTCGAGGCGACTGGATGGTCGCTGTTGTACTCGCTTTAAGTATGTTAGGTATTGTACTGATGGGATGTCTAATCGGCATGAGTTTACCCTTTATTCTCAATAAATTGAAAATGGACCCAGCCAGTGCATCAGCACCTCTGGTGACTTCAATTTGTGATGCCACCGGGGTGATTATTTACTTGTTTATTGCCTCTCAATTATTGTTTTAAATACTTAGCAATTACAGCTTAAATAGAAAAAATACTTTATGCTCAATTACATCAGTCTCATTTCTGGAAGAACCTATGCCTGATCCCGGACAGAAAAATAAACTGAGCCAACAGGATGTCATTCGGCTGGAGCGGGATCTGGCCAAGTTCGCCAATATGATGGATTCGGTGGTACGGATTCCATTTACCAAGCAGGGCGTCGGGGCAGATGCTGCTTTGAGTACCATTCCGGTAGCAGGAGATATCGCAGGTTTTGTATTGACCAGTTATGCGATTTATAAAGCCCGTCAGATCGGGGTATCGAATGAAAAATTAAAGCCAGTCCTGAAAATGGCCGTCATGGATGCTGTGGTCGGCTTTATTCCTGTAGCGGGAACAATATTTGATATTTTCATTCGTCCTAGCCGTAAGGCACTGGATATTGTGCATCAGCATATCCGGGACGAATACCAGATCCGTACCGATCATCATGTGGTGCATCCATTTCTGCATGAAAGTCTGGAACGCAGACAACAGCAATCCGCTTTCTGGCGTAATCCTGTGGTGGCCTGGATCTGGATTCATCTGCCAGATCTTTTAGGAACTTTCTTCTTGATTCTGTTAATTATGGCTATTGGCTGGGGCACAATGCAGCTTTTTCAATGGTTTAAAGCCTGAAGGTTTATCAATATAAACTTAATAAAAAAGCCTGCATTCGCAGGCTTTTTTCTATCAAGCAATTAATATATTGCTTAAGGGCAATCGAGTTGTTGCAAAGCAGCAACACGTTGTTCAATCGTTGGGTGAGTCTGGAACAGAGCCGCCAGACTAAAACCTTGTTCCTGACCAGCTGCAATCGCAAAGGCTTTCATTTCTTTCGGCATAGCATCCGGCATTTCTGATTCAGCCTGTAAACGTAATAACGCTGAAATCATCGCCTGTTTGCCTGCCAAACGTGCACCTGCCTCATCAGCACGATACTCACGGTAGCGTGAGAACCACAATACGATTGCAGAAGCCATAATACCAAATACGATATCCAGCACAATGGTAATCACAAAATAGCCAATACCTGGTGCTTCACCTTCTTCACGGCCGAAGATTGTACGGTCTACGAAATCACCAACTACACGGGCAAAGAACATGACAAATGCGTTGACCACACCTTGAATCAAAGCCAGTGTCACCATATCGCCATTGGCAACGTGACCGATCTCATGCGCCAGTACCGCGCGAAGTTCATCTTTATTCATGCGTTCAAGCAGACCCGTGGACACAGAAACGAGCGCATCGTTCTTGTTCCAGCCTGTTGCAAAAGCATTTGACTGATAAGATGGGAAAATACCCACTTCCGGCATCTTAATGCCAGCGCGCTGAGAAAGTTGCGCAACTTCTTGTAATAACCATGCTTCTGCCTGGTTACGAGGGGCATTTGGGTCAATCAGTTCAGTACCGGTTGTTTTTTTCGCCATCCATTTAGACATGAAAAGGGAAATCAGTGATCCCACCATACCGAACACAAAACAGATCACCAACAGGTTGCCTAGATTCAAGCCACCCGCGCCATGGTAACTACCGACACCGAAGAGTGACAGGATAATGCCAGCTACAACCAGTACCGCGAGGTTGGTTAGCAAGAACAAACCAATCCGCATCATTGAGAAATCCTCTTATTATAAAAAAATAATCTGATTAGAAAATGAAAATCATTGAAATCAATATGGGGTGAAATGACTAAAAATTCAAGAAAAAAATGGCCCTAGATCACAAAACACAGCTTTATTTTTTGCTACATTTTCGCTAAGGCCATTCAGAATCAAATGATTTTGATTTTTTTATTCACTTAAATAAATTTTAGCTGCTGCTGTTGCATTCGCCGTTGCATAAGAACCCATCGGTGCATCGGTATAACTGCCATCAGCATTCATAATAATCTGACGCTGATACTTGGCTGCCTGAATGTGCGAAGTGCTGCTGCTATCATTGGAGTAGTTCGCTGAACTGGCAATGATGCGGCCTTCACTGGATGGTGTGTTAGACGTGGTTGTACTTGCACTCAGGCCATGAGTATACAGGTTTTGAAAACGGCTGGTCACACGGCGCACATAATCCTGGGTTTCCCGGAAAGGCGGGATTCCACCGTATTTACTGACATTGCCTTCACCGGCATTATAGCCCGCCAGTGCCAAGCTGGTATTGCCATTAAAACGCTTTAATAACCAGGCCAGATATTTAGCACCCGCCATAATATTCTGATGCGGATCATAAGCATTACTGACATTAAAGCGACGTGCTGTGGCTGGCATCAGCTGCATCAAACCTTGTGCACCCACAGGGGAGCGGGCATGGGTATTAAAACCGGATTCAGTATGCATGACTGCTTTAATTAAACCTTCAGACACACCATAAGTCTGTGCGGCCTGACGAATGATCGAATCAAAAGCATTCTTATTCTTGCTATAGCTAGGCAAAACCGACGACTCGCTGCTGCCCCAGTTACTATAGCTATGAATATTGCTATCCGGATAATAAGTCTTCTTTTCGACCTGAAGATGATTATAACGGCTCTTCTTATTGGTCAATAAGGTACTGCCGTTTTTATCACGCAACTGATAGATGGTTTCACCGGCATACACCAAATGACTACAGCTCAGCATAACCAAGCTACCCATCAGTTGACACCCCAAGAAATACGTCTTTATTTTCATTGTTTATATTTGATAAATAATAAGCTAGAAAAATTCATGGATGAGTTTAACAAAAAATTACGTAATGCACAGCCTTATACGCTGCATTTATAAACGAGTATGTAAACAGGAACGCCTGTCAATATTTTGAACACTAAAATATTTTTTTTATTTAATTTAAAACCTTAGGGTTGACAGGTTTAAGTTATTGATTTTAATAATAAAATAAATTGATCAAAAAATGATCAATTTAAAGAAAAGCCTTAAATTTTGAGGTGAACAAGTTGTCAAGTCCATTTCAATCCACAAAGTTATCCACAGCTTTTGTGGACAACTGTGGAAAAGTCCAAAAGATAAGCATCTCGCCTAAAAATTGAACTAAATCGTTCAATATATCAATCAAAATAAAACATGAAAATGAAACTAATATGGCATTTGTATGAAAATAAATTCTTTTGATGCGATACGGAACCGAATCAGCTAAAATTGCGCGGTATTTTTATTTATGGGTTATTCTCGTCTATGTACTCGCCAGTTGAATCCGAGCAAGGATTTAATTTCAAACCTGAACTGCCAACAAGCTCTGCCTACTACCGTTTGTTGAAGAAGCTTCGCCGCCAGGTCGGACATGCCATTCGCGACTTCAAGATGATTGAAGACGGCGACAAGGTCATGGTGTGTATTTCTGGTGGTAAAGACAGTTATACCTTGCTTGATATCCTGCTTCAGTTTAAACGCATTGCACCGATCAATTTTGATGTAGTGGCAGTTAACCTGGACCAGAAACAGCCCGGTTTCCCGGAAGATGTATTACCGCGTTATTTAGAAGAAAATAACATTCCGTATTACATCTTGGAAAAAGATACCTACAGCATTACTAAAAAACTGACACCGGAAGGCAAGACTTACTGTGCAGTATGCTCACGTCTGCGCCGTGGTTCTTTGTACGGTTTTGCTCAGGAAATTGGGGCGACTAAAGTGGCGCTGGGGCATCACCGTGATGATATTCTGGCAACATTCTTCCTGAACCTGTTCCATGGGGGCAGCCTGAAAGCCATGCCACCAAAATTGCTGTCTTCTGACAAAAAGAATATCTTAATTCGTCCATTGGCCTATGTGGAAGAAAAAGACATCATCAAATATGCACAGATGCGTCAATTTCCAATTATTCCATGTAATTTATGTGGCTCTCAGGAAAATCTTCAACGTGCCATTATCAATGACATGTTACGTGAATGGGACAATGCGCATCCAAAACGTTTGCACAGCATCTTTGGTGCCTTACAAAATGTTTCACCATCTCAGTTAGTTGACCGTGAATTATTCGACTTTGAAATTCTGGACAGTCAGCGCGAATTCGATTTCAAAGGCAGCAGCTGTTCAACTGAAGAGGCGGTAGAAGGTGAGAACCGCCGCATCAATATGGTCAATCTGGGCTTTGCAGCAGACTAATCGACCTATATAAAGTTAAGCCGATACAGGTATGGGCTACGGCCGATGCCTGAATCAAAAATAATGTAAGATAAGAACTACAAAAATTGAACGGTGCGTACAAAATTCGTTAGCCTTTGCCATAATGATCATGTTATAACAAGTCACAAGCATAATAGCTTCAACCTGATGTCGTCTGGATAGTCGACACAAATGAATAAATAAATTGAGGAAAGATCATGCCTGCTTTTTTAACTGATGATTGGTTTTCGACTGTAGACACGCTCACTGCACAAGCTGGTGATTTGGATTTGCCACCTGCTTTGGCAAATCTAGCAATTAATTTGGTCGTTGCAGACACTACAGGTAATACAGAATTATCTTTGGAAGGTGGCGCGATTAAAAAAGGTTTGTCTCCAAATGCAAAAACAACATTGAACATGGATGGCGAAACCTTACGTAAAGTTTTCCTTGAGTTTGATATGGCGGCTGCAATGCAAGCTTTCATGACAGGTAAGATCAAGGTGCAAGGTGATATGTCTCAATTGATGGCATTGCAAACAGCGAAGCCAAGCCAAGCTCAAAAAGACCTATTCAAGAAAGTTCTTGAAAATACCACAGCTTAATAGTCTTGATCTAAAAAGCTGAAGTAACAAAAAAGCTTACCCTGAGGTAAGCTTTTTTTATGGCTGAATAGCTAGATTTAAATTGATCAGACTTAAATATTCACTAGCTGTGGGGTGGTCTTGATGTGTTCCAGATAGGCGCGGATACGGGTCACGTATTGAAGGGCCTGACGGTAACGACCATTACTGGCTTTATTCTGTTCCAGATAAGCATACAGGTTTACCCAATTATTCGGATTCTTGCCTTGAGCCTGAATACGTTTTTGCAGCTGATTCACAGCACCGGGGCCCATGTTATAGGCAACCAAAGCAAACCAATTACGATCCGGATAAGGAATATGTTCATAACGGCTCAGCATCTGATCATAGTATTTGGCACCCCCATCAATACTTTCGCCTGGATCTGTCCGGTTACTAACCCCCATCGCTTTTGCGGTAGAGCTTGTTAGCATCATCAGACCGCGGACACCGGTGGGAGATACGGAGTTTGGCTTTAGATAGGATTCTTGGTAACCGATCGCGGCGAGCAGGTGCCAGTCCAGATCGTACTGCTGAGCAGATTTCTGAAAGCTCGCCTTGTATGTGGGGAGGCGCTGGTTCAGGTCCTGTTGAATTTCATCCCAAGAATGCTCTTCTACTACATTCTGATTGTAGAAGGAAGCAAGTTGCTTGATCGCACCGCTTTGTTTGCCTTGACAGACAAAAGCACTAGCGGTTTGACTCAAGGGATCACTAGCTGATTTAAATACCAGATTCAGATTGGCATTCAGTCCATTACTGGCCAGTGAAGACTCATCACCACAAGTGGCAGAAAAAGCCGTTAAACGCTGTTGTTCAATCGTACCCAGATCAGTGGTGGTCATGGCCAGATTGGCTTTGCCCTGGGCTACCCATTTCAGGGCCGTGGCATTATCCGGAACAGTTTTAAAATCCAGCTTAACATTCAGGCTGTTGGCATAGTTGCGAACCAGGTCGTAACCAAAACCATGCTGATGTTGTCCATTCTGAAACACAGTCGTTGGACTTTGAACTGCGACGACGGTGAGTTTGTTGCTATTTACCACATGATCATATTGAAGTGTGGTTTTAGTGGCATTGATACTATGAAAGGGGATAAGTGCCGTACTCAGTACCAGTGCTTTTACAGGGAGAGAAGAGATAAAAGAGCTAAGGCAAAGCCTCGACCCAGTGGTTGAACTACTGTGCATGTTGTCTCCGCTACAAGTAATTTATGCTTTAAAAATCACAGCCAATACTAGCCAGAAACTTTTAAAAGTTTGATAAATTCAATAAGGGTTGGGCAGTCATGACGTCATTCAAAAATGACTAAATTGATCGGGAAATATGTAGAAAAACTACATAGATTAAAAAATAAGCGATTCCAAAAGTAGGGTGCATATTAAAGATCAAAAAATTAATTGTCAAATTTTGTATATAATTTATTTTTTAAATGTAATTTAAGTTGTTAAATTTATTGAAGAAAAAAATTGCACATTCTGGCTTGTCCTAAAACTCCAAATAAAATAAGCTCTTAATGTCTAAAAACTGGTTCAAAATTGGCAATTAAAACACATGAAATCTAACCTGATTACCCGTGGTGGACACGACAAATTGGTGGCAGAACTTAAAAATCTCTGGCATGAAGAACGTCCTGAAATTACCAAAAAAGTGAACTGGGCAGCCAGTCTCGGCGACCGTTCGGAAAACGCAGATTACCAGTATAACAAACAGCTTTTACGTAAAATTGATCGTCGGGTTCGTTATCTGGGCAAGCGGCTGGAAGAGCTGAGAATTGTTGATTTTTCTCCTGAACAGGAAGGTAAAGTTTATTTTGGTGCCTGGGTTGAAATTGAAAATGAACAGGGTGAGCAGAAGAACCTTCGGATCGTAGGCGTCGATGAAATTTATGATCATCATCCGCAGCATATTTCGATTGATTCCCCAATGGCGCGTGCCCTGTTAGGCAAGTCAGTGGATGATGAAGCTGAGGTGATAACGCCATCCGGCAAGAAACTCTGGTTTATCAATTCAATTCGCTATGAAAAGCCAGGAAATTCAGAAGATTAATGAAATTGATTTTATTTTGTGCAGTTGATGCAGAGAAATTGGAAAAATATTTGCCAAGCGCAATTTTTATTTATATGATGGCGGCCATGGAAGCGTGGCAG
>NZ_DDLD01000119.1:36874-104171 GCF_002339435.1 Acinetobacter sp. UBA2581
CGATCATTGATCGGGGTTTTTTATTGTCTATTCATGGGGGATAGCTCAGACTCAGATGGAAGGCTGCCTTGAATTTCCTGTTGTATCCAGTCAACAAATTTTTCAATCAGCGGTGAGCTTTCCTGACTGGAATGAACCAGATAATAGCCTCGTTTCCTTTCTAAGGTCTTGCTGGACACCAGTACCAATTCCTGTCGCTTTAATTCTTTTTCAATCAGCATTTGTGGGATCAAGGCCATTCCTATGCCATGACTAGCCACTACAGCGAGCATGGAAAAAAGTTCATGTCGTTGCCCCTGAAAAGGATTCGGATGCTGGATCTGATGCAGCTTGAACCAGTCTTCCCAGATGTTCGGCCGGGTAGTTTGCTGTAATAAAGGGAGTTGAACCAGTTGTTCAGCACTTAAGTCATAGCTGTAGTCATTAATCTTCTGTGCATCGGGAAAATACTGTTGAATCAGATCAGGCGCACAGACAGCAACTACATCTTCATGCATTAGAAAATGGCTATGCGTACCAGGCCATTGTTCAACCTGTTGAGGAGTTCCTGCATAAATGGCAGCATCGAAAATCTGTTCCTGAAACAGAAAAGGGCGGGTGCTGGTTTCTAGATGTACCGTAATTTCAGGATACAGTCGATTAAAGCTCTGGAGTTTAGGTAATAGCCAGCGAGTCGCAAACGTAGGCACTACGCCCAGTTTTAAAGTACCGCCGCGGCCTTGATGCGTAATGACGTCTAGTGTTGACTGTTCCAGTCCTTTGAGATGCGGAGTGATACTCTTTAAATATTGTTGTCCAGCATGATTGAGTTCTACACCATGCCGCGTACGAGTAAATAAAGCTGTACCTAAATACTCTTCCAGTTGCTGGATCTGACGTGAAACTGCACTTTGGGTTAAAAACAGTTCCTGCGCAGCATAGGTATAACTGGCATGACGTGCAGCAGATTCGAAACAGATCAGCGCTTGCAGGGAGGGTATTTTTCTACGCACCTGTTCATCCTTGAACTTAAAATGGTCAGATATCAATAAATGGTATATCACTCTTATACTACTATACGACTTTGGTATAAAAAACAGGCAAATTGGCTAAACAAATAATTTCTAGAAATAGCAACTTATATAAGGTATGCGTAAATTGCATAGCTGCATGCAAATTTATTGTTTGAACAAGTCATGATTCATGCCTAGAGTCAATCTGAAGGATAAAACAACATCATCTAATAGATAGATGAAGGATTGGCAGGGAATACTATGAATCAAATGGTCGATACGAAAAAAACCAGCAAAGTCTATTTTAACTGGCAGGATCCATTCTTACTGGAGCAGCAACTGACCGAAGAAGAACGCATGATCCGTGACAGCGCACATGCATACTGTCAGGGCAAGCTAATGCCACGTGTATTAGAACAGTTCCGTCATGAAAAAACCGATCCCACCATTTTCCGTGAAATGGGTGAGCTAGGTCTGCTGGGTCCAACCATCCCAGAACAATACGGTGGTGCAGGTTTAAACTATGTCAGCTATGGTCTGATTGCACGTGAAGTAGAACGTGTGGATTCCGGTTACCGTTCAATGGCCAGTGTGCAAAGTTCTCTTGTGATGGTGCCAATCAATGAATTTGGTTCTGAAGAACAGAAACAGAAATATTTGCCAAAACTGGCGACCGGTGAATATATCGGCTGTTTCGGTCTGACTGAACCAGATCATGGTTCAGATCCGGGCAGCATGATTACCCGTGCGAAAAAGGTGGATGGTGGTTACCGTCTGACGGGCGCCAAAATGTGGATTACCAACAGTCCGATTGCTGATGTCTTTGTGGTTTGGGCAAAAGAAGTGTCTCCTGAAGGCAATGTCGGTGATATTCGCGGCTTTATTTTAGAAAAAGGCTGGGAAGGGCTTTCTGCACCAGCGATTCACGGTAAAGTTGGCTTATGTGCTTCGATCACCGGTGAAATCGTGATGGACAATGTTTTCGTTCCAGAAGAAAACGCATTCCCCGAAATTCGTGGTCTAAAAGGTCCATTTACCTGTCTGAACAGTGCGCGTTATGGTATTGCCTGGGGTGCGATGGGTGCAGCTGAATTTTGCTGGCACACGGCTCATCAGTACACCATGGACCGTAAACAGTTTGGTCGTCCATTGGCTGCCAATCAGTTAATTCAGAAAAAACTGGCAGACATGCAAACTGAAATTGCGCTGGGTCTGCAAGTGGCATTACGTTTTGGTCGCATGAAAGATGAAGGTATTGCTTCAGTCGAGGGTACTTCACTGATCAAACGTAATAACTGTGGTAAAGCTTTAGACATTGCCCGTTTAGCGCGTGACATGATGGGCGGTAACGGGATCTCTGATGAATTCGGTGTAGCTCGTCATCTGGTAAACCTGGAAGTGGTCAATACTTATGAAGGTACCCATGATGTACACGCCTTGATTCTAGGTCGTGCGCAAACGGGTATTGCTGCATTCTCCCATTAAAAGAGGAAACTTTTTAGTGCAGGGTATGGCTTTCAATAGCCTAACCCTGCGTCATTTTCTTACTCCAATTACACTCCTTTGCCGAAGTGATGTTTGACTTTGGCATTTTTTATATCTCTATGTTTGCAAGAATTCATCTAAAGCTTGAGTGAAAATAGTCACATCCTGGTTGACGCGGTATGATAGACAGATTCAGTCATTGGAACAGATTATGAAAATTGTCGCAGATGAAAATCTGGCATTTACCGATTATTTCTTTGCAGAATTTGGCGATATTCAGCATCGTGCAGGAAGAACTCTCACTGCGGAAGATGTAAAAGATGCCGAGGCTTTATTGGTTCGTTCCGTGACCAAAGTCAATGCAGCACTCGTACAGGACAGTCAGATTAAATTTGTTGGCAGTGCCACTATTGGTACAGATCATCTGGACATTGCTGCACTAGAACAACAGAACATTCGCTGGAGCAATGCACCCGGTTGTAATGCACAGGCGGTGGCTGAATATGTGATTACGGCTTTATTGCATTTACAACTCCAATTGATCAATGCAAATAAAGAATTCACCTTGGGTATTGTGGGTCTAGGAAATGTCGGTTCACGTTTGGCAACAATGGCCAAATTGCTGGGTTGGAATGTGATTGCCTACGATCCCTTTGTGCAGCGTGATCAGGTTCATCAGGTTGAATTTGAAGAATTGCTAAAAGCAGCAGATGCCATTTCCATTCATGTGCCTTTAACCAAAACAGGTCAGCATCCGACTTATCATTTAATTAATGCTAATGCTCTTGGACAAATGAAGCCAGAAGCCATTTTAATTAATTCAGCGCGTGGGCCAGTTGTTGAAGAAGCGGCATTAATTGCTGATATTCAGACAACTCAACGTCAGGTTGTACTTGATGTCTTTGAGCATGAACCGGAAATTTCTGAACAGCTGCTGAATCTGATTACCTTGGTGACGCCGCATATTGCAGGTTATAGTCTGGAAGGTAAGGCACGCGGTACTCAAATGATTTACGAGGCATTTTGCCAGACTTTTGGTTTTGAGATTAATAAGCAGTTTGAAAGCCAATTGCCTGTCTGTGAACAGTTTTTCCAGAATCAGGATTTAAAACTGGCGCTACAACAGCATTTAACCCAGATCTATGATATCGCCCGTGATGATGCCAATCTGCGTGCATGTTTAAAAGATGGTAAAGTCGATCAGAAAGCATTTGATTATTTACGTAAAACGTATCCACTACGACGTGAATGGGCCGCTCATGGAGGGCCAAAGGCATGAGGCAAACAGTATCTTATCAACCGACCTGCGACTTAAAAGCCATTAAAGCACGTGCCAACATGTATGCCCAGCTTCGTCAGTTTTTTGCTGAACGTGACGTGCTGGAAGTGGAAACCCCGATTTTATCTCAAGCTGGTGTGACCGATGTGCATCTGGCTTCGATTCAGGCCCAGCGTCATGTCATGGGTAAGCTCAGCACACATTATCTACAGACGTCGCCTGAATTTGCCATGAAACGTTTATTGGCCAGTGGTAGTGGACCAATTTACCAGATCTGTAAAGTGTTTCGGGATGATGAACACGGCCGCAAGCATAACAGTGAATTCAGTATGCTGGAATGGTATCGACCGGGCTTTAGTCTGAAAGATCTGATGTTTGAAGTGACAGATCTGTTAAATGTGACGCTTAAGGCCCGTTTTGGGGAAATCCGTCCCACTGTCCTTAGCTATAAACATGCCTTTATGGATCGCTTGGATCTCAATCCTTTACAGGCCACTTTGCAGCAACTCAAAGATTGTTGTCGCCGGGTAGGTCTCAATCTGGACTTGGGTGATGACCGTTTAGGATATATCGACCTTTTATTCTCACATATGGTCGAGCCAAGCCTGGGGTTCGATACGGCTGTATTTCTGACAGATTTTCCACCGGAACTGGCATCATTGGCTAAAACCAGAATCGATGAAGATGGGGAGCTGGTTGCAGCCCGTTTTGAGCTGTATATCGAAGGGCTGGAACTGGCCAATGCTTATGATGAGCTGATTGATGCTGAAGTTTTACGTTCCCGCTTTGAAGCAGATAATGCAGAACGGGCAGCGCTTGGCTTGCATGTCATGCCGATTGATGAGTATTTGCTGGCGGCATTGCCACAAATGCCGGAATGTTCAGGTATTGCCCTAGGTCTTGATCGCTTGCTGATGATTGCAACCAATCAGATGAAATTGGAAAAAGTGATTACTTTCCCTGCTGAAATTTCATAAATTAAATCCACGATTGATCAGCTGGTCATGACTGGCTGATCCAGATGCTTACGAAATCCAATACTATAACTGTCAAAGCCCAGTCCTTGATAAAAGGCATGCGCAGGATGGCGTTCTTCGCGTTTTCCGCTGTTGAGCTGAATCATCTTGAAGCCTTGCTCTTTTGCAATCTGTTCAATAGCAGCCATCAGTTGCTTGCCAATACCTTTTCCACGATGGGCCTGATCAATTACAAAAGCCTGAATCCTTAAATATCCACCGTCAAATTCCCAAGTGTATTCCTGAATAAAATCGGCATAGCCGATCACATGTGAATTCTGTTCTATAACCAGTGTCTGATAATGACTGTCTTGATGGAGATGCTCCCAACGCTGTTTGATATTTTCCAGCGTAGAGGGATAGCCAAGCTGAATCGTGAGTTGATGAACATCATGCAGGTCTCTTTCAAGATCCAGTTGACGGATGAGATAAGTCATTGGACATGGTCTTAGCTAAAAATAATATCAATCATAATCAATATTTACTTTGCTTAAGTGTTGAAATTACACGATAGCTTCAAAGAATTATTGCTATTTATATAGAAAATCGAGATGAGTAAGATTTAAGATATTAAAAGGCTCCCGAAGGAGCCTGATGTTTAAAGTATGGCACTATGCTGTTCTTTCAGTTCTGCCAGAGCGGCAATCCGTCGTTCAATTAGCATCTCACCAATATCCGGACCTTGAATTTCTGGTGGCAAATCTTGAGCTTTAATACTGCGAACCACCTGCATGGCATCCAGCACATATTGAGCCTGAGGATAAGCACGATTTTCCAACCCTAAGCGGCCGCGAGAGTCACATTCACAGGCCTGTACAAAAGCTTCAACACGTTCAGGACGACGCAATACATCTAGACGCTGTAATAAACGCCATAAAGTGCCAGGTTTTAAGTTAAAAGCCTGATGGCATTTTAAGTGTTCCTTACAAACTGCCAATGCCAGTTGTTTGGTATGAGTCGGAACTCTTAAACGTTCACACAGCTCATTTACCGGTTTAATCCCACGTTCTTCATGCATGATATGGCGTGGCAATTCTTCCACAGGGGTTAATGCCTTACCCAGGTCATGAACCAGAACCGCAAAACGCACATCCAGACTATAATTTTGGCGACAGGCTTGCTGTAAAGACATCATGGTATGAATACCACAGTCAATTTCCGGATGATATTCAGGACGTTGCGGAATGCCATATAAGGCATCCAGTTCCGGGAACAGTACTTTTAAAGCACCACAACTACGTAATACTTCAAAATACACATCTGCATCTTGTTCCATTAGTGCGCGTGTGGTTTCTTTCCAGACCCGCTCAGGTGTCAATGCATTAAGCTCGCCCGATTCCGCCAGCTGCTTCATCAGCACCAACGTTTCTTCTGCAATGCTAAAACCCTGATGTTGATAACGCGCAGCAAAGCGGGCAATCCTTAAAACACGTAAAGGATCTTCGACAAAAGCTTCTGATACATGACGCAGTACACGATCAGCCAGATCTTTTTGACCGCCATAAGGATCATAAATCTTGCCTGAATCATCCATGGCCATGGCATTGATGGTCAAGTCACGGCGGATCAGATCCTCTTCCAAGGTAACATTAATATCGGTATAAAATTCGAAACCATGATAACCATAGCCAGACTTGCGTTCGGTACGTGCCAGAGCATATTCGTCTTTGGTTTCAGGGTGAAGAAAAACAGGAAAGTCCTTGCCAACAGGTTGAAAACCTTCAGCAAGCAATTGTTCCGGCGTCGCGCCGACAACCACATAATCTTTTTCGTGATAGGGGTGTCCAAGTAAATGATCCCGAACTGCACCGCCTACTAAATAAACTTGCATGAAAAAACCTCTATTCTTACAAGCATCATGCTACAGAATAGAGGTTTTCTCAAGTCAAGAAGTTACGCTAATGCGTACATTCCTTAGAGCGCGTTTTTTTCTGCTTCCTGAATTTCAGCGACAGTTAACGCAGTCATATTCACTACGCGACGAGTCGTTGCAGTTGGTGTCAAGATATGAACAGGTTTCGCAGCACCAAGCAGGATAGGACCAATGGTCACGTTGTTACCTGAAGTTGCTTTTAACAGGTTAAACGAAATATTGGCTGCATCCAGATTTGGCATGATCAGTAAGTTTGCAGAACCTTTGAAGCGAGAGTTCGGGAATGCAAACTGACGGATATTTTCGTCTAATGCTGCATCACCATGTATTTCACCTTCAACTTCAAGCTCAGGTGCAGTTTCAGAAAGGATTTCATATACACGGCGCATTTTTTGTGCGCTGGCATCGTGCTGGTCTGAACCGAAGCTAGAGTGAGAAAGTAGGGCAACACGTGGTGTAATACCGAAACGACGTACTTCTTCAGCAGCCAGAATCGTCATCTCAGCAAGCTGTTCAGCCGTTGGATTACGGTTGATGTAGGTATCTGCGATGAACAGGTTACGCTCTTCAAGCATTAATGCGTTTAAGGTGAAGAAGGTATTATGGCCATCCTGTTTGCCGATGACATTGCTGACAAAGTCCAGATGGATGTCGTAGCTTGAGTACGTACCACATAACATACCGTCCGCCATGCCATGACGTACCAGCATCGCAGCGATCAGGGTAGAACGGCGACGCGCTTCACGGTGTGCATATTCAGGCGTTACACCTTTACGTTGCATCAGGTTATAATAGTCGTCTGCAAATTTTTCGTAATCCGGGTTCTTTTCCTGATCCACGATGGTGATGTTGACACCATCTTCAAGACGTAAGCCCAATTTCTTGATATTCGCTTCGATGACTGCTGGACGGCCCACCAGAATCGGTTTTGCCAAGCCTTCATCCACTGCAATTTGTGCAGCACGAAGTACGCGCAGGTCTTCACCTTCTGCATAAGCGATACGTTTAGGATCTGTTTTAGCTTGTGCAAAGATTGGTTTCATCATGAAGGCTGAGTTGTAAACAAACTCAGACAGACGTTGACGATATGCCGAAAAATCTTGAATCGGACGAGTCGCTACGCCAGAATCCATTGCAGCTTGTGCAACTGCAGGCGCAATTTCCAGAATCAGACGTTGATCCAGTGGACCAGGAATCAAGTAATCACGGCCGAAAGAAGCTGATTTTTCACCATAAGATGCAGCATCTGCTTCTACGTGTGCCATACGTGCAATCGCGTGTACGCAGGCAATTTTCATCTCTTCATTAATGGTGGTTGCACCAACGTCTAATGCACCACGGAAGATATAAGGGAAGCACAGTGCATTGTTTACCTGGTTTGGATAGTCAGAACGGCCAGTTGCCATGATCACGTCATCACGAACTTCGTGTGCATGTTCAGGCAGAATTTCTGGATCTGGGTTCGCCAAGGCAAAGATAATTGGATCTTTGGCCATCAATTTCACCATTTCTTTGGTGAGAATACCGGCTGCTGAAAGACCCAGGAACATGTCTGCACCTGCAATCACGTCACCGATCTGAGAGGCGTCAATATCTTGTACATATGCTCTTTTAGATTCGTCCAGACCTTCACGTTTAGTTGTTAATAAACCACGTGAGTCAGCAACGATGATATTTTCTTTTTTCGCGCCAAGGGCACAAAGCAAGTTCAAGCAAGACAGGGCAGCAGCGCCGGCACCTGAAGCAATGATCTTGATTTCATCAATTTTTTTGCCGTTTAATTGCAAAGCATTAAGAAGAGCAGAACCTACAATGATTGAAGTACCATGCTGGTCATCGTGGAACACAGGAATTTTCATGCGTTCACGAAGTTTCTGTTCAATATAGAAACATTCTGGAGCCTTGATATCTTCCAGGTTGATCCCGCCAAAAGTGGGTTCTAGAGAAGCGACAATATCAACAATCTTGTCGGGATCATTTTCAGCAATTTCGATATCGAATACATCAACACCCGCAAATTTTTTGAACAGTACGCCTTTACCTTCCATGACTGGTTTAGACGCCAGTGGGCCAATATTACCCAAACCAAGAACTGCTGTACCGTTACTGACCACTGCAACCAGGTTACCGCGTGCGGTATACAGTGCAGCTGTTGAAGGATCACGTTCAATCTCAAGACATGGTGCGGCAACGCCAGGCGAGTAAGCAAGGGCTAAGTCACGTTGGTTGACCAATTGTTTGCTTGGTGTAACGCTGATTTTTCCTGGAGTAGGGAATTCGTGATAGTAAAGAGCCTGCTGCTTTAAAGATTGTTCGTCCATCTGTATCTCTATCGTTGTAAAGATTACCCAGAAAGCGGGTAAAAAATTGCATTTATGGCTCTGAATATAACATTTGTTAAGCACTTAGCCCAGTCAAAGTCGACTATTTTTGCGACAATCTTATTCGAGGTAGATATAGACTTAGACTTGATATATATAAGTTTCAGCGATGCGATTCTGTTCTAAATATGCAGTTGCTTCCAGTTCAGGCAATGGCTTGGAGAAGAAGTAGCCTTGGGCAATATCACAATCTAAATCACGTAGATATTGCAGCTGTTCTTCAGTTTCAATACCTTCAGCGACGACAGTCATACCCATGGCTTTACCCATCGCGACCATGGCACTGACAATCGCTTCCTGTTTATGTTCACCAATTTTAGAGACAAAACTGCGGTCAATTTTGAGAATGTCAATAGGAAAATCGGCAAGATAGGATAAAGAAGAATAACCGGTTCCGAAGTCATCCAGCGAGATATTAATCTGGCGCTGTTTGATCTGGTTCAGCAGATTTTTGACAGATTCAGAGTTTTCAATCAGTGAAGATTCAGTAATTTCCAGTTCCAGACTGGTGCCAGAAATCTGGTTTTCGGTAATGGCCTGATCCAGATCATCGAGTAACTGACCACGACGCAGTTGCTGTGCCACGATATTCACAGAGACACAGATATTATGAAAGCCAAGGTCATTCCATTCACGAATCTGTCTAGCAGTTTGCTGAATCACCAGACGGCCGATCTCGGAAATCAGGCTGGTCTGTTCGGCTAAAGGAATAAACAGGTCAGGTGGGATAATACCTTTCTCTGGATGTTTCCAGCGCACTAAAGCTTCAAAGCCATAAATGTGCTGGTCATTGAAATTAATTTTTGGTTGATAGTAGACTACTAGTTCACCATTCTGGATGGCTTTACGCAGATCGCGTTCAATGAAAATTCCCTGTTCCAGTAAGGCCGTATTTTCATTGGAGTAGAAATGGATTGTATTACCACCGAGATTTTTGGCTTCACTCAGCGCCTGTTCAGCACAGTTATTCAAATAATCTAACTGACGGCCATGATCCGGATAGAAAGCCACGCCCATCGATAGGGTAATCACATAATCTTGTCCAAAAATATGGAAAGGAGCCTGGAAGGCTTCAGCAACTCGTTGACAGTGTTCTTGTACAGACGGGCGAATATGCGAGATTTCATACAAAATTGCAAAGTCATCGCCATTTAGGTGGGCCACAAACAGGGCTTCAGCATTGGTCAGACGTAAGCGTTGTGCCACCTGACGCAACAGCTCATCACCGCCATTATTAGACAGGTATTCATTCAATGGACGGAAACGGTCGATATTGAGTCGAATCACAGCCATTTTCTTGATGGAATCTTTTTGCGTCATCAGATACTGATGCAGCTGGTAGTTATAGTAAAAACGGTTTGGCAAATCAGTCAGCGTGTCATAATTTTCCAGATAAGACAGGCGCTGTTCCTGTAATTTACGCTCAGTCAGATCAGAAACAATGCCGATATAGTGGGTGATACGACCTTCATCATCAGTAATCGCATTGATATGCAACCAGAGTGGCATTTCTTTGCTGGACAGGAATTTTTCACTCAGTTCGCCATCAAAGGATCCGATTTTCACGACTTGCTTGATGATGTTGGAATGAATAGTGCGCTGCTGTGACTTATGACTTGCAGTGATATCAAACAGATATTTACCCAAGATGTCATTACGTTCAAAACCGGACAAATTCTCGAAATAAGGATTCACTTCGATATAACGTAATTCATCATTTAAAATGAAGATTCCTTCAGCCGCCTGCTCGATCACACTGGCTGCCAGTTTCAAGCGTTCTTGAGAGCTACGTTCCTGCTGAATATCACGCAAAATTCCGACCATGCGTAAAGGGCGGTGAGTTTCAGGATCGCGACTGATCACCCGGCCTACATCATGTACCCAGCTCCAGACTCCCGGTGCTTGCTGAATCCGGTAAGTTACTTCATAGCGCTCAGTTTTCCCACGCAAATGCTGTTTCATATTGCTTTTGAACGCAGCCAGATCATCAGGATGAATCATATGCTGTAACTGTAAATGATGTTCGCTGGATTTCCGTTGTACTTTCTCATCTTTATGATTGGTCAGCAAAATACTGCGGTCTTTGATATTCCAGTCCCATGGACGGATACCGGCGATTTCATGAGTCAGTTCAAGGTTTTGCTGCTGGTTTTTCAGATCAATATTAATCTGTTCAATATCATAGGTACGTTCACGAACTTTCTGTTCCAGTAGCTGGTTGCTGAGTTGTAGCTCCAGTTTAATATCTTTGGATTTATTGACTTCAGTTTGTAGCTGTTTGCATAGCTCATCAGTCCAGGCGACCTGCTGTTCGGCATTACTCACCAGCAATTCATTTTCTGCATAAAGGCGGGAAGTACGGGTATGAATACGATAGGTACTATTGGCACAGAGCAGGATCACAATGACTGCAAAATTTAGTGCCAGGCCAAAGACCGGATTGGCACCCGAGATATGAAAAAACTGAAAGAGTAAAAAGGGTACCAATGAAGGTAAAAATACCAGTGAAAAGTAACTGAGCTTCTGGGTTAAATAAGTCAGACCAAAAGCTTGAGTCACGATTAATAGCAAAGCCGAAAGGGTGAGTGCTTCTATTTCATCAAAATTGATATTGGCCTGTGGTAGGTAATAATAAATCAGAGAAATACCGGAAGCGATACAGCAACCTACCGCAAGGCTTTGAATCTGTAACCAGTAATGTGCATTTTTCAGTTGATATTGTTCAGGCTTAAAATACAGAGTATTGATGAGCCAGCACATACTAACGGTAATTTCAGTCAGGATAAACCAGAGATTAAAGTAACTATTCGATGAGCTATATTGAATGTGATAAACACAGAAAATATAGAGGCAAATAATCATGATACTTAACAGAAAATATCGGCTATGTCGAAGCGTGTTCGCAATCTGAGCACGATGCAAGTGCTCTTTGATATAAGCCTCTTGATTATCAATCATATAATTAAGTGCCTTGTATTCGTCCTGAACGGTTTTTATCCTAGATTTTAATTTTTATTCAAGCCTGAATGATTCTTAAATCAATCAATATGTGTTTCATTATTATTGACTCAAGAGTAGAGTGCTTATAAATAAAAATCAATAAAATTAATAACCAAATTTTACAATTTTGATCGCTTAAATAGTGTAATTCAAAATTGAGAGAGCAACGACAGGAGCAGTTTCGGTACGCAGGACACGCTCACCAATACACCAATTGACAAAGCCTTGAGCATTCGCCGCTAGGATTTCTACTTCACTCAAGCCGCCTTCAGGGCCAATTAGCAAAGCAATATCTGGTGTGGCATTCGCCAGAACATCAATTTCTTCTTTGTTTGGTGCTAGGACTAGTTTGGTAGTAGGAAGATCGGTTTCCAGCCATTTTTCAAGTGACATTGGCGCTAAAATTTTAGGAACAATATTCAGACCACACTGTTCACAGGCGGCAATGGCTACACCTTGCCAGTGATCCAGTTTCTTTTGATCACGATCGTATTTCAGTCGCATCTCACAGCGTTCAGAGGTTAAAAGCTGAATTTCAGATACACCCAGTTCGACCGCTTTCTGGATCGCATAATCCATGCGGTCACCTTTACTCATGACCTGACCAAGCAAGGCTTGAAATTTTGGTGTGCGATCAGTAGGGTTATAGCTATTGACCTGTACAGCAGCCGACTTTTTGGAAACTTCAACCAGTTCAACTTCATATTCACCACCTTGTCCATTAAACAGGGTGGCTTTTTCGCTGACTTGAGCACGTAAAACTTTAACCCAATGATGAAACACTGTTTCAGTCAGTTCTACAGTGGTATCTACTGCTAAATCAGCTTCAATAAAAAAACGCGGCATTAAAGTTTTACTCTCAAATCAGGTATTTTACTTATGCAAGACCGAGGTCTTTAACAAGTTGACGGGTTGGATCAGTGGTATTCATGGTATAGAAGTGCAAGCTTGGTGCACCGCCAGCAATTAGGCGTTCGCAGAATTTCACCACGACTTCATGACCAAAGGCTTTAATGCTTGCAGTGTCATCCCCATAAGTTGCCAGTTGCTTGCGAATCCAGCGTGGAATTTCTGCGCCTGTACCATCTGCGAAGCGAATCAGGTTACTGGCATTGGTAATCGGCATAATACCCGGCGCAACAGGAATATCGATTCCAGCTTTCTGGATACGGTCTACAAAGTAGAAGTATGCATCTGGATTAAAGAAGAACTGGGTCAATGCAGCATTAGCGCCAGCATTTACTTTATCCACAAAGTGCTGAATGTCTTTATCAAAGCTGTCTGCTTGTGGATGCATTTCAGGATAAGCCGCAACTTCAATATGAAAATGGTCACCAGAATGTTCACGGATAAAGCGAACCAGATCCTGTGCATAAGGCAATTCACCTAGGCCCACCTGACCAGATGGCAAGTCACCACGCAGCGCGACAATACGATCAATCCCTTGAGATTTATACAAATCAAGCAATTCAGCAATACGCGCTTTATCATCGCCGATACAAGACAGGTGAGGGGCAACAGGTGTGCCTTTACCGTTAAAATCATTGATCGTAGATAAAGTGCGTTCGCGTGTTGAACCACCCGCGCCATACGTCACAGAAAAGAATTCTGGATTCAGCAGTTGTAGTTCTTGATGTACGGTTTTAAGTTTTTCTGCACCCGCATCAGTTTTGGTCGGGAAAAACTCAAAAGAAATTGGAATCTGTTTAGACATGTTCAAATCCTTTTTATAAATACCTTTTACTTATCACCCTCTCCCTGACCTCTCCCAAAGGGAGAGGAGAATTCATTACTGAATTATGCAGGGTTTAAGCCCATATTTTTTTCACTTGAAGTCATTAAAACTTCATTGAAAATAATTTGGATGGTTACCCTCTCCCTAAGGGAGAGGGATGGGGTGAGGGGTATTAATATTTATAAGCATCAGACTTGAATGGACCTTCAACAGGTACGCCTAGGTAGTCTGCTTGTTCTGGAGTCAATTGAGTCAGAACACCACCAAAACCGGCAACCATTGCAGCAGCAACTTCTTCGTCTAATTTCTTAGGAAGTAGTTCTACACGAATCGCTGCTTGTTTTTGGTCTTCTGGAAGATCCGCAAATTTTTCAGCGAACAGGTGCATTTGACCTAGAACCTGGTTTGCAAAAGAACCGTCCATCACACGTGATGGGTGACCAGTTGCGTTACCCAGGTTCACCAGACGACCTTCAGAAAGCAGGATCAGGTAATCATTTTCATTATCTGAACGATACACTTGGTGTACTTGAGGTTTCACTTCAACCCATTTGTAACCACGTAGGTAGTTGGTATCGATTTCAGTATCGAAGTGACCAATGTTACAAACCACTGCGCCAGCTTTCAGTGTATCTAACATTGCAGCGTCACATACATGGTAGTTACCAGTTGTAGTCACGATCAGGTCGGTATTTTGAAGAAGATCAATATTTACATCTTCTTTTTTGCCTGTTTGAACGCCGTTTTTGTACGGAGAAACCACTTCGTAACCGTCCATGCATGCTTGCATCGCACAGATTGGATCGATTTCAGAAACACGTACGATCATGCCTTCTTGACGAAGAGACTGAGCAGAACCTTTACCTACGTCACCATAGCCGATCACTAATGCACGACGGCCAGAAAGCAGCATGTCAGTTGCACGTTTGATCGCATCATTTAGAGAGTGACGGCAACCGTATTTATTGTCGTTTTTAGACTTGGTTACTGAATCGTTGACGTTGATCGCAGGAACTTTCAGAGAGCCGTCTTTCCACATTTCCAGAAGACGTGCTACACCTGTAGTGGTTTCTTCAGTAATCCCGTGAATTTTTGCAAGAACTTCTGGGTATTTTTCATGAACAAGTGCAGTTAAGTCACCGCCATCATCCAGAATCATGTTGGCATCCCAAGGTGTGCCGTTTACATTGATTTGTTGTTCAAGACACCACATGTATTCTTCTTCAGTTTCGCCTTTCCAAGCAAATACTGGAACACCAGACGCAGCAATCGCAGCAGCAGCGTGGTCTTGAGTTGAGAAGATGTTACAAGATGTCCAACGAACTTCAGCGCCCAGTTCTACCAAAGTTTCGATAAGAACAGCTGTTTGGATTGTCATGTGGATACAACCCAAAATTTTCGCGCCAGCAAGTGGTTTAGCAGCAGAGTAACGCTTACGCAGACCCATTAGGGCTGGCATTTCAGCTTCTGCAAGTTTGATTTCTTTACGGCCGTAGTCAGCCAGGGAAATATCGGCAACTTTATAATCTGTAAATGAAGCATTAACCGCGTTCATCACGATCTCCTTATAAAAAACAATAATTGATCATTCAGTTCGCGGATGCCGTTGTTGGTCTGTCTAGAAAAAGTTGGACCGATCGTCGAGCCTGGCGCTTTTACATTTCGTACCTGTAAAACGTCGCAGCATCCCTCGACTAGCGGGGTATTGTACTTGGAAATTAATTTGGTTCCAATCCGAAATTGTTTAATATCTGACTAATAAGAAAATTTTGAAAATATTTTGAAAAATAATCTAGTATTTAAAAACTGAAATAAAGTTTTATTCTCGTAAAAAAAGCCCATCATCCGATGGGCTTTTTCTTTATTCTATTTCCTGCTCAGCTTTGTCTGCTTTTTGTGTCCAGTAATCTGCCTGTATGTCATCAACGACCACACCAAGACCATTGGCATAAATAAAGGCAAGATCACGCATGGCTTGAACTTCGCCCCATTCAGCTGCTTGCTTTACAAGAGCAATGGATTTTTCGACATCTTTTTCGACCACATCACCACGTCGGTAAAAGCCAGCCAGTTCTAAAGTTGCCGCTGGGTGTTTCTCGAAATTGGCTTTGCTCAACCAGTAATAGGCTAACTCAAAGTGAGCTTTGGAATCGTCAGGGTCTTCCTCAGCGATCTCTTTGGCATAAACCGTATAACCCTCACCGAGCCAGTACATGGCTTCAACCCAGCCACCATTGGCTGCTTTCAATGCCCACTCTTCGGCCAGCATGATGTCATCATCATGCTCGCTTTGCATATAGAGTTCGGCAAGCTCAAATTGGGCTTCGGCATTGCCTGCCAGTGCGCGGTTTGCCAGCGTGGCAGGGGGAGAAACACGCTCAGTCATGTCAGTATCTCAAATATCTTTGTATCTAGATTAAAAGGTTCAAAATAAAAAAGCCAATCCGAAAATTGACTTTTTTATAAAATACGACTGATAGCGATTAAAATACACAAACTAAGCTATTTGTTTAGAGGAATAACAATAAAACAAATAGAAAGAGAACAAGAATAAATTTAAATAGTTTTCAATGTTTCAGAAAGCAAAACAGCGGCCCGAAAGCCGCTGTTGATATACGATTTATGAGATAAAAACTTAGTCTTGCTGGATTCCTGCAACCATCCAATCTTGCTGAGAACCGGCAGGTTTGACAAAGTGCCAGATTTCAGCAAACGGTTGAGGTTGGCTATTCAGGTCTTCACTTACAGTGCCAGTGAAGCGTACGCTTACTACATATTGACCATTCTCATTCGATGAATCTACCACCATTGCATTCAGGTTAGAGAACTCAGCTACGTCCTGATCCTGATTTGCCATAATGTCGTTATACATCGACTGGTAAAGATCAGGGGTCAAGTAACGTTTAATTTCTGAAATGTTGCTCGCCGTATTCATTGACTGAATGTGGTTGAAACGTTGACGTGCCACACGTAAGAAAGTCGCAGGTTCTGTACCATCTGGAAGCTGGTTGCCGCTATTGGTATAGGCTGCACCAAATGGCGCGTTATTTACCGGAGCTGAACCAAACGGAGCATTTGTGCTTGGCGTGCTACCACCCACGTTCTGGCCAAAAATATTGGTATTGTCACCACCGCGAGGAGGTGTCTGACCAAATGGTGCTGAATGACCAGCACCACTATTTGGAGCGTATGGATTAGAAGCTACTTTTTTTTTTGCGCCCATCTTACGGAAAATGAAGAAGGCAACAGCGGCAGCAAGTAAAATCCAGATCCAGCCAGGAATACCACCTTTTTCCTCTTGTTGCTGTTGAGCTGCTTGAGCTTCAGAAGCCGCTTGTACTTCTTTGTCATCAGCCAGCGCATTGGCAGCAACTGCACCCACGGCAGCACCGGCTACACCGGCAGCAACCATACTACCTACGCCTGGGCCAGATCTTTGCTGAGTTGCAGCACCAGCGGCTGGAGCCTGTTGTGCTGGCGCAGCTTGACGAGGTTGTTGATAAGATTGAGTAGGCGCAGCAGAACGTTGCATACCATGGCTTTTACCGCCACCGGCACGCTTTGCTTCAGCAGTTAAAGGAGCAACCAGTAATGCTGCTGTTAAAAGACCTGCAATCAAACCACGCTGTCGAACTTCCATTCAATTTTCCTATGTGAAAAAAACTTATTTGAATACTCTATTTATATAGGCTTTATAGGGGATTTCAATCAAAAATGTGTATTTTTTTAGGCTTTTCGCAAGATTTATCGATTAAAACTAATTGAGTTCGTCACTTAGGCTCATAGCTTCACTCAGGGCTTCATGCAATCGGGCTACAGCAATGACCTGCACGCCGGGAATCGGTTTTTGCGGTGCATTGGCACGCGGCAAAATAATATATTTAAAACCGTGTTTGACGGCTTCTTTCAGACGTTCCTGACCATTCGGTACCGGACGAATTTCGCCAGATAGGCCAACTTCACCAAAAACAGCCAGTTGCTGAGGCAAGGCTTTGGTCCGGATACTGGATGCACAGGCTAAAAGTACAGCCAAGTCAGAACCGGTTTCAGTAATCTTTAAACCACCGACGATATTGACATAGACATCCTGACCAGAAGTTTGTACGCCACCATGACGGTGCATTACGGCAAGCAGCATATTCAGACGGTTTTGTTCTAGACCCAAGGCTACACGGCGTGGCTGGCCATGGGCATCATCGACCAACGCCTGAACTTCAACCAGGAGTGGGCGAGTCCCTTCGCGGCTAATCATGACGATGGAACCTGGAATCGCTTCATCATAACGACTGAGGAATATGGCAGATGGATTGGCCACTTCACGCAGACCTTTATCGGTCATGCCAAAGACGCCAAGTTCATTGACTGCACCGAAACGGTTTTTGACTGCGCGGATCATGCGATAACGAGAATCCGACTGGCCTTCAAAATACAGCACACAGTCCACCATATGTTCCAGTACACGTGGACCTGCTAAGGCACCTTCTTTAGTTACATGACCGACAATAAACAGGGCAGTGCCGCTATTTTTGGCGAAACGGGTCAATAGGGCGGCAGACTCACGGATCTGTGAGACTCCACCTGGCGCAGACTGCAAGGTTTCGGTATATAAAGTCTGAATCGAGTCCAGAATCGCAACAGCAGGACGTTCCTGTGCAAGCACCTCGCAAATGCGTTCCACACAGGTTTCTGCCATGACTTTCAGCTGGTCGGTTGGCAAGTCCAGACGCTGGGCGCGTAATGCCACCTGAGACAGGGATTCTTCACCTGTGACATACAGGGCTGAGCTATTACCCGCTGCCATGTGAGTTGCGGTTTGCAATAAGATAGTTGACTTACCAATCCCCGGGTCACCACCAATCAGCACCACAGAACCTGTGACCAGACCACCGCCTAAGACTCGGTCAAACTCACCAATCCCTGTTTGCAACCGGGTTTCATGTGAAACGGAGACTTTATTTAAAGTGGTAATCGCAGCTGCCTGACCGGCATATCCGCCAATTTTTGGCTGAGCACGATGTGTCGTTGCTGGCACAATACTGACTTCTACCAGACTGTTCCATTCCCCACATTCAGAACACTGACCCGCCCATTTGGGATGGTCTGCTCCACATTGTTCACAACGATACACACTTTTTGCTTTAGCCATAATTTCCGAAAATAAATATTGGGAATAGGGGCTACAGCATAGCGGTGAATGAGACTGAAAACCAAGACCTTTGGCTGAAAAAGTCAGTGATTTACGTCAGCATATGACGCTTATGAATTCACCATCCTACATGAAAGTGAAATACCTCCTATAATGAGAAAATTCATCACGGGTACAGGAAGCCTGACATGCCACAACTTTTAAAACATATCGATGCAATCGCACGTGAAAAAGACCGTGATGTATTATTTGTACATTTTGAAAATTACGAACATGAAAATGCAGATGCTGAGTCCTATCATTTGCGGCAGAACCTAGTGGAATGGCTGAAGCAACGCCAAATTAACTTTGCACCCTGTATGGGTATAGAACAGCCTGGTGTGATTGAAAGTTATTCAGGTGATCTTTATATCGATGTGCCATTTGATGAAGCTAATCCAATTTACCAAATGGTCAGTGAGCATCTGGAAGATGCCGAAGGGGAAATGAGGATTCCGGGAGTGCTGTTCTTTGTATTATCTCTAGAAACTGCGCTGGAAATTGAAGCCGATCGTGAAGAGTTCTTAAATCTAAATCAAGCTCATGATGATGACGATGGATTTTCTGGCCGTTTGAACTGATATTTTTAGCAAACTTAACTAATAAAAAAGCCACGATGAACGTGGCTTTTTTATTAAGGGTTTTAAATTTTATTAATACAGTTCACCTGATTTACGGCGAGCAATAAAATCTTTGGATTCTTTCACGATCACCCCAGACAGCAGTAACAGGCCGATCAAGTTTGGAATTGCCATCAAACCGTTGAAGGTATCTGCAAACAGCCACACCAGATCCAGTGTCGCGACACAGCCAATAAATACTGACAGGATATAGATGATGCGATAAGGGAATACAAATTTCTCACCGAGCAGATAAGTTGCACATTTTTCCCCGTAGTAGCTCCAGCCTAAAATGGTAGAATAGGCGAAGAAGATAATACCGAAGGTCACGATCCAGCCACCAACACCTGGCAGCAGTTTGTTAAATGTAGAAACGGTCAGAACAGCACCGGTTTGTCCACCAAAATCACTGCCGGCCATGATGAAGCCCATCACCAGGACAATACCCGTAATCGAACAGACAATAATCGTGTCAATAAAAGTTCCGGTCATAGACACTAGACCTTGGCGCGCAGGATGATCGGTTTTTGCAGCAGCAGCGGCAATCGGTGCCGAACCCATACCAGCTTCATTCGAGAAGACACCACGCGCGACACCATAACGAATTGCCGCACCAATTGCACCACCTACAGCAGCTTCACCAGTAAAGGCATAGGTGAAAATCATTTTCAGTGCAGGGCCCACTAAATCGAGATGGGTGAAAATAATGATCAGACCGCCCACTACATAGCCAATCGCCATAATTGGAACGATGAAAGAGGCAGCCCTAGAAATCCACTTAATCCCGCCCAGAATCACCAGTGCAGAAAACGCAGTAATCACGATACCTGTAACCCAGGTTTCCAGACCGAAACCATTTTCTACCGCAAGTGCAACGGTATTAGATTGAACAGAACTACCAATTCCAAAAGACGCTACAGCACCAAAGAATGCAAAGATTAGTGCCAGCCATTTCCATTTCAGGCCGCGCTCAATGTAATACATTGGACCGCCAGACATTTCACCGCGTTCATTTTTAACCCTGTATTTGACGGCCAGTACGCCTTCGCCATATTTGGTTGCCATTCCGAACAGGGCAGTCATCCACATCCAGAATACGGCCCCTGGGCCGCCCAGTACACAGGCAGTTGCCACACCGGCAATATTACCGGTACCGATGGTAGCTGACAGTGCGGTCATGAGTGAGCCAAACTGGGAAATATCACCTTCATGCGAAGGGTGTTTGCCAAAAACCTGTTTAAAGGCCAGTGGCAACATGCGGAACTGCCAGAACAGCAGGCGGAAGGTCAGGAATATACCGGTCCCGACAATGAGGACCAGCATATAAGGGCCCCAGACCCAGCCACTGACGGTTTCCATGATGCTTTGTAAATTTTGCATAAATTTCTTCTTATTTATCCGTGTCAGCTTTATTTGAGATGTTGATTGAAAAGCAATTGCTATGCCATGCGCGCTCATCCTAAACGCGAATATTGGCGGATTTGTATTCTATTTTTTACATAGTTTCAGCGCTTTGACAAGAAAAATCCTGTATTCATCGCGCCTTAAAACTAAGACTAAAGATAAATGAATATTGATATAAGAAAAATAAATTAACTTGCAAGATTAGTTGGAAAATACAAATGATGCGAATTTTCTTTTTGTATTCCGGGTTTTTTACGTTAATTTGTCGCGATTAAAACTCAAAGTTGAAATGAAATAATGTCAGAAAAATATAGTCACTCATCATCGGAAGATGGTGAGCTACAGCGTAGTTTATCCAACCGGCACCTGCAGTTAATTGCCATTGGGGGTGCGATTGGCACCGGCCTGTTTATGGGTTCAGGGAAAACCATTAGCTTGGCAGGACCATCTATTCTGGTGATTTATATGATCATCGGTTTTATGGTGTTTCTGGTCATGCGCGCTTTGGGTGAATTATTATTATCCAATCTGCAATATAAATCTTTTATCGATTTTGCCACCGATCTGATCGGGCCATGGGCAGGTTATTTTGTCGGCTGGACGTACTGGTTATGCTGGATCACGATTGGTATCGCGGATTTGTCAGCCATTATCTATTACTTGCAATTCTTTAATAACGGTCTGCCATTTACTCCGGGCGAAGGTGTGCTGATCAGTATTGCCTCTATTGTCTTCATCATGGGATTGAACCTGGCAACCGTGAAACTGTTTGGTGAAATGGAGTTCTGGTTTGCCCTGATCAAGATTATCGCCATTATTGTACTGATCGCTGTAGGTTTATGGATGATCTTTACTGGCTTCACAAATGATGCAGGTACGGTCGCTTCATTTGCCCATATCTGGGATCATGGCGGTTTATTTCCGACTGGGACTATGGGTTTCCTGGCTGGTTTCCAAATTGCGATTTTCGCCTTTGTAGGTGTAGAGCTGGTTGGTACTACGGCTGCTGAAACCAAAGATCCAGAGCGTAACCTGCCGAAAGCGGTGAACTCGATTCCGATCCGTATCATTATTTTCTATGTGCTTGCTCTGATCATTGTGATGTCAGTGACACCATGGGATCAGATCAATCCAAATGTTTCTCCGTTCGTGAATCTGTTCAGTCAGGCCGGTATTGCGGCGGCAGCAATCATCATGAACCTGGTGGTGCTGTCATCAGTAATGTCATCAATGAACAGTGGGGTGTTCTCGACCAGCCGTATGCTGTTTGGTTTGTCTCGGGAAGAACAGGCACCTAAAGCCTTTGGTCGTTTGAATTCGCGCGCCGTTCCAGCGAATGCATTGTATTTCTCTGCGATCTGTTTATTGCTCGGTGCAGCATTACAGTACTTCGTGCCGAATACGGTTGAAGCATTTACCTTAGCAACGACTCTATCGACCATTTTTTTTATCTGTGTATGGCTGATCATTATCTGGAGCTACATGATCTATTACCGTACTCGTCCAGAATTGCATGCTCAATCCATATTCAAGCTGCCTGGTGGATTGGTGACTTGCTGGATCGTGATTATTTTCTTTGTCGGCATGATTGGTGTGTTATCGCTGGAAGATGATACCCGTCGTGCCTTGATGGTCAGCCCGGTCTGGTTCATTTTACTGATTATTGGATATTTAGGCTTCTATAAACAGAAACATAAATAATCCATATCAATAAAAACGTCAGCGATCTGCTGGCGTTTTTTTATGTCTGAATATACTCTCTAGCGTTTAGCGCTTTGGTCATGCGGATGATCGCGTTATACTTCATCGAAAATACTCATATAGGTGGTCAGATGCGTCAGATCATTTGCTACATCAGTTTAATTACAGTCGGTTTTGCCTTGGTCGGTTGTGGGCAGTCGGGAGCTTTACATCTTCCCAATGATCCAAACTACGATAAACGTGCCAAGTATTTACTCTATAAAAATACTGAATCTGCACCGCAAGTATCAGATGAACAACAGGATGCGCCAGTCAAGCAGCAGTTTGAAGCGCTCGCTGAATCCGATTCAACACCATCTCCTTAAGACTTTCAGAGAAAGGATACATTCATGAGTTTCACCCGCATTAATGGGGTATTGCATGCTGAGCAATGTTCACTGCAACAGCTCGCAGAGCAATTTGGCACACCACTTTATGTTTATTCAAAAGCAACTTTTGAAAAGCATTATCTGGATATGGACCGTGCTTTTAGCTTTATCGATCATCAAATCTGTTTTGCGGTAAAGTCAAACTCTAATCTTGCGGTATTGAATGTATTAGCCAAGCAGGGTGCTGGTTTTGATATCGTGACTGGTGGTGAACTGGCTCGTGTATTGAAAGCCGGTGGTGAACCTTCAAAAATCGTATTCTCAGGTCTGGGTAAATCAGAAGCAGATATTAAAAAGGCATTGGAAGTAGGCATCGCCTGTTTTAATGTCGAGTCATATGCCGAACTGGACCGTATTCAGAAAGTAGCGGCTGAACTTAATGTTAAAGCGCCAATTTCACTACGTGTGAATCCGGATGTCGATGCCAAAACCCATCCATATATTTCAACAGGCTTAAAAGAAAACAAATTTGGTATTCCATCAGATAGCGTATTTGATACCTATGCTTATGCAGCATCATTGCCAAATCTTGAAGTGGTCGGGATTGACTGTCATATCGGTTCGCAGTTGACTGAAACTCAACCTTTTGTTGATGCGCTGGATCGTGTCATTGTTATGATCGACAAGCTGAAAGACATGGGCATCAACTTGAAACACATCGATATCGGTGGTGGTCTAGGTGTGACATATAAAGATGAAACACCGCCATCGGTTGAAGAATATGCCAATGCCATGCGTCCGGCTTTAGAAAAACTGGGCCTGAAAGTTTATATGGAGCCGGGTCGTAGTATCTCTGCCAATGCAGGTGTTTTACTGACCAAAGTGGATCTACTGAAACCAACCAATCACCGTAACTTTGCCATCATTGATGCCGCGATGAATGACCTGATTCGTCCAGCTTTATATGAAGCATGGATGGATATTCAATCCGTGACACCGCATACGGATATGGAAACAAAAGAATGGGATGTGGTGGGCGCAATCTGTGAAACTGGCGATTTTCTGGGTAAGGAACGTGAGCTTGCCATTAAAGAAAATGATGTGCTGGCAGTACTGGGTGCTGGTGCATATGGTTTCGTAATGAGTTCGAACTATAACAGCCGTGGCCGTGCTGCTGAAGTGATGGTGGATGGTGATCAGGCTCATCTGATTCGTGAGCGTGAAACGGTTGAATCACTTTGGGAACGTGAGCGTTTATTGCCTTAAGGAGACTGAGTAATGTTGCTTGAATTTACCAAGATGCATGGTCTGGGCAATGACTTTATGGTGGTAGACCTGATTAGCCAGCGTGCTTATCTGGATACTCTCACTATTCAGCGCTTGGCAAATCGTAACTTTGGTGTGGGTTTTGACCAGCTCTTGATTGTTGAACCGCCTGATATTCCAAGTGCAGATTTTAAATACCGTATTTTTAATGCGGATGGTTCTGAGGTTGAGCAGTGCGGCAATGGTGTACGCTGTTTTGCCCGTTTCGTGCATGAACGTCAATTGACCACTAAAACCAAAATCAAGGTACAGACCAAAGCTGGAATCGTGGAACCTGAACTCGGTGCCAATGGCTGGGTGCGAGTGAATATGGGTTATCCAAAATTCCTGCCTCAGGAAATTCCATTTGTGGCAGAAGAACCGGAAAATCTGTATGACATCGATCTGGCGGGTGGAGAGAAGCTGACGATTGATGTGGTCAATATGGGGAATCCACATGCAGTGACGATTGTTCCGGATGTATTGACTGCCGATGTGGCTAAGATTGGTCCACAGGTGGAATCCCATGTGCGTTTCCCGGCACGCGTTAATGCTGGATTTATGCAGATCATTGATGAAAAGCATGCTCGTTTACGTGTTTATGAGCGTGGTGTAGGCGAAACACTGGCTTGTGGTACAGGTGCCTGTGCTGCAGCAGTGTCTGGTATGCGCCGTGGTTTGTTATCTAGCAAGGTCGAAATTGAACTTGCGGGTGGTAAATTGCAGATTGAATGGAAAGAAGGTGATGTGGTCTGGATGACAGGTCCAACCGCCAATGTTTATGAAGGTCGACTGGACTTGCGCTACTTCCAGGGTTAATCTCAACATTTATTTCTCTAAAAAGCACCGCACATAGTACGGTGCTTTTTTATGATAGGATGAATTCCATATTTAATTGATATCACAACACTGCTATGAATCAGCTTGTGTTTTTACCGGGTGCATCAGGCAGCCGAGACTTTTGGCAACCCTTGTTGGCTCATTTAAAAACAGATCAATCTACAAAAATATTGGCATATCCGGGCTTCGATGGGGTAGAACCAGATTCGACTATTCAAAATCTTCATGATCTGCAGGAATTCATCACAGAGCAGATTGAAGATGATTCAATTCTGGTTGCTCAATCTATGGGTGGAGTATTGGCAGTTGCAATTGCACTGCATCATCCACAGAAAGTCAAAGGACTGGTTTTATTGGCAACTTCAGGTGGTCTGGATCTATCCCAGTTCGGTTATGGTGACTGGCGGATAGATTATCGCGAGCAGTTTAAAGATGTTCCTGACTGGTTTTTACAAGATCAAACAATATTTAGCCTGAAACAGTTAAGCAATCTTGAGATTCCAGTTCTACTGATCTGGGGTGACCAAGACGCTTTAAGTACCGTTCAGGTGGGGCAATGCTTAAAGCAAAATTTTAAACATGCAAATTTGCATGTAATTCAAGGCGGGGAACATTTCTTTGCGGCGACTCATCCAGTACAGACCGCAGAACTGATTGAAGCCTGGCTGGAGTCAATTGAATGGAGCAAGTAAAGCTTTCTGCAAAAGACTTGCTCGAAATCTGGCTCAAAGAACGTGAGATCCAGAATCAGTCTAAACATACCTTGCAGGCCTATGAACGTGATGTGGCTGATTTTCTGGAATTCTGCGCAGTACAACAACTTGCACTCAATGATGTGGAAGCCACAGATTTACGTCAATTTCTGGCTGAAAAAGTCGAGCAGCACGGATTAAGTTCGAGTAGCTTGCAGCGGATGCTCTCTTCGATTCGCCAGTTCATGAAATGGGCAGAGCAGGCGCAGTATCTGGCGTTTAATCCGGCTGATGATTTTCAGTTGAAACGTCAGTCACGTCCTTTACCGGGTATGGTCGATATTGAAACTGTGAACCAGATTCTGGACCAGCCTGCTCCAGAAACCGAAGCGCAGCAACAAATGTGGTTGAGAGATAAGGCAATTCTGGAATTACTCTATTCCAGTGGTTTACGTTTGGCAGAAATTCAGAGCTTAAGAATCAAGGATGTTGATTTTAATCGTCAGCTCCTCCGTATTACCGGTAAAGGCAATAAAACCCGGGTGGTGCCTTTTGGTTCAAGAGCCAAAGATAGTCTGATGGAATGGCTAAAAATTTATCCGCTCTGGAATGGCGATTTTGTACCTGACGCGAATGTATTTATCACCCAAAAAGGCAATCCGCTCGGTGCACGGCAAATTGAAAACCGGGTCAAGTTTCAGGCACAGCGTGCAGGGGTTAATGTTGACCTGCATCCGCATTTGTTACGGCATTGTTTTGCCAGCCATATGCTGTCGAATAGTGGTGATCTTCGTGCCGTTCAGGAAATGTTGGGGCATAGCAATTTGAGTACTACACAAATTTATACTCATATTGATTTTGATCGACTTGCGCAGATTTATGATCAGGCGCATCCGCGGGCACAGCATAAAGAATAGGAAAAATTTAAAGTTTTCTTCCGCTTGTCGGATGATTAGGATTCATGGCATAAAACTGTCATGTATCATGCTCAAAATATGACTTGAACAGACTGTTTGAAAGATATTTCACTATTGTCTTATTTTTCAAATGGCTGTTTTCGGATATAAGTATAAATAGTAATCAATTTTTAAAAGAAAATCAGCGATCTCGATACTGGAATTTTTATGGACACAGCAATTATCCCGGATATACAACAAAAGTATGCGCAGTTAAGCCCAGCCCAAAAAGATATGTTTGCGGGTTATGGTTTACGCCAGATTAAACATTTTGTTGAGATTAGCTTGCCCACCATTGAAGCCGTTTTGCCTGAAGGCGCAATCGTGCAGGGGATTAATGCAGAAGGGAAAATGCAGGCTTATAATCCTGAGGCAGACCAGTATTATCTATGGATTTCTGATCTGCAATGGCAGACCACGCAGCGAGCCAGTCAAGCTGTTGACCTGAAAGAAGATGCGCTCGAAATCTGGAATATTTTCGATCTGAAGTCTTATGAACTGATTGAACTGAGTCATGTACATCGTGACTTTTTGCAAGTTTAATAAATATGAAGGATGACCAAGGTCATCCTTTTTTATTGCTAAAATATTTTATAAGTCATCCAGCGGTAACTGAAAACTTTGCTTGATGATCTGGCTGGGTAAATCTGTTTTGACACTGGTAATGCCATTTTTCTTGGTCAAATGTGTGGACTGAAATTGGCGGTAACTTTCCAGATCAGGCACTACAACTTTTAACATCGCATCACATTCGCCTAGAATGATATAACACTCCATCACTTGCGGTAGTTCCTTCATTGCTTCAATAAAGGTATCAATCGTCTCTGCATCCTGACCCACCAGCCAAATCCGTGAAAACAGAATCAACTGAAAACCGATTTTCTGTGAATCGACAATGGTGGTGTAATTCTGGATCACGCCCGCATCTTCAAGCAACTTTACCCGGCGCAGACAGGAAGAAGGGGATAGTCCAATTTCACGTGCCAGATCGTTGTTCTGAATACGACCATTGGCTTGCAAGTGATGAATGATATTTTTATCAATTCGATCAAGTTTTACTCGCACAGACTTGGAAGATATTTTCATAAATTAGAATATAATTCGAAAAATAATACTTATTATAAAATAAATTGAAAGCCTATTTTGTAAAAATTCGCAGATACTAATTCCACTTTCCGAAGATTTAAAGGAAAAGGAAATGTCTGTATTTGCACTTTTTGCACTAACCGTGCTTCCCCTGATTTTTACACCTGGACCAGATATGCTGTTTATCCTGTCTCAAGTGATGGGTAAAGATGCAAAAGCAGGCATGATGGCAACCATCGGGATCTGTTCAGGCTATCTGGTACATTCCATTTTCGTAGCAATAGGAATCGCAGCGATTATCGTGTCTTTTCCGGTATTGTTTGAAGCGATTCGCTGGTTGGGTATTGCTTATTTGCTCTATCTGGCTTGTAGTCTGTTGAAATCAGTATTTAGTAAAAACTCAATGAAAATTGAGAAAAAATCTGCTGCTAATCCAGTGAAAAAAGGCTTCTTTACGGCCTTACTCAATCCTAAAGGCATGCTGATCTATTTTGCGATCTTGCCGCAGTTTATTGATAAAAGCGGAAATACAGTGAGCCAAGGCTTAATTCTCTCTTTTATTTTTATCGGCATGATTTTCATTGTTTATTGTGCTCTCAGCATTCTGTTCAGCAGAATTACCCGCAATACACAAATTGATGAACGTAAACAGAAATGGGTTGATGGCACCTCAGGTGGTTTACTTGCCCTTGCTGCAAGCTGGTTAATTATTAATTAAGCAATGGTGTATTTTAAAAAAGCATACTGCTCCCAGTATGCTTTTTTTATATTTATAGATTGATGACAACCCAATTTTTAGACTTGCCCAGCAAAATAAAGCGGAGTAAATTGAGCAGATATGCAGAATAAATCCTGACTAATTTCGCTTTATGTCCAAACTGACCAAAGCGGTCATTTTTAAATATAAGTCATTTTCCACAAATCTAAGGACAGATTTGTACATTTAATAAGCAGAAATCAAAAGTTCTGATGTGTTTCATCAAATAAAAACATAATAAAAATCAAAGGTTAAATTTTATTAAATATTAATAAAATTCATTGTAATAAATCGATACGGATTAATTGTGAACGCATCGTTCAAGGAAAATTACGCATTTTTACAGCTCTTTGTTGAATTGTGACTTGACCGAAATGCCGTGCACATTGCAAGATAGGGCACCTAAAAAATTTAAGTGAAGAGTTATTATAACTTTTCTCAACATTTACATTTGCTAAAACAGCCGAGGATTACATGAAGGCTCTTGTTGCTGTAAAACGTGTGGTTGATGCCAACGTTAAGGTTCGCGTTAAGCCGGACAACAGTGGTGTTGACTTAACAAACGTTAAAATGTCAATTAACCCATTCTGTGAAATCGCGGTGGAAGAAGCGGTTCGTTTAAAAGAAAAAGGAACTGTTTCAGAAATCGTTGTTGTTTCTATTGGTCCTAAAGAAGCTCAAGAACAAATCCGTTCTGCAATGGCGCTTGGTGCTGACCGCGGTATTCTGGTTGAAGCTGATGACAGCCAATTAGGTGCGCTAGAAGTTGCTAAAATTCTAAAAGGTGTTGTTGAAGCTGAACAACCACAATTGATCCTTCTTGGTAAACAAGCAATTGATGACGACTCTAACCAGGTTGGCCAGATGCTTGGTGCACTTCTAGGTGCAGGTCAAGGTACATTCGCTTCAGAAGTTAAAGTTGAAGGCGACAAAGTACAAGTGACTCGTGAAGTCGACGGTGGTCTACAAACTGTTGAATTATCACTTCCAGCGATCGTAACTACTGACTTACGTTTGAACGAGCCACGTTATGCAGCTCTTCCAAACATCATGAAAGCGCGTAAAAAACCGCTTGATACTAAGTCACCTGCAGATTTCGGTGTAACTACTACAACTAAACTGAAAACAGTAAAAGTTGAATCTCCTGCAGAGCGTAAAGCTGGCGTACAAGTGAAGTCTGTAGACGAACTTGTAGAAAAATTGAAAAACGAAGCGAAAGTGATCTAATACAGAAGGATAAAAATCATGAGTATTTTAGTAATCGCTGAGCACGACAACAAAGCACTTAACGCTGCTACTTTAAACGTTGTTGCTGCGGCGCAAAAAATCGGTGGTGATATCACTGTATTGGTTGCTGGTTCTGGCGCTCAAGCAGTTGCTGATCAGGCAGCTAAAGTTGCGGGTGTAAGCAAAGTTTTACTTGCTGACGACGCTGCTTATGCAAACCAACTGGCTGAAAACGTAGCAAAACTGGTTGCAGAATTAGGTAAAGGCTACAACCATATCCTTGCTGCTTCTACTACAACTGGCAAAAACATTCTGCCACGCGCTGCTGCACTTCTTGATGTCAGCATGATCACAGACATCATCGCTGTTGATTCTGCAAATACATTCAAGCGTCCGATCTATGCAGGTAACGCGATTGCAACTGTTGAGTCTTCTGAATCAGTAATCGTTGCAACTGTTCGTGGTACTGCATTTGATGCGGTTGCTGCTGAAGGTGGTTCTGCTGCGGTTGAAGCTGCTGCTTCTACTGGTGATGCTGGTATTTCTAAGTTCATTAATGAAGAAATCGTTAAATCTGAACGTCCTGAATTGACAGCTGCTCGTATCGTGGTTTCTGGTGGTCGTGGTGTAGGTTCTGGTGAGAACTACCACAAAATCCTTGATCCACTAGCTGACAAACTTGGCGCTGCTCAAGGTGCTTCACGTGCTGCAGTTGATGCTGGTTTCGTTCCTAACGATATGCAGGTTGGTCAAACTGGTAAGATCGTTGCACCTGACCTGTACATCGCTGTAGGTATCTCTGGTGCGATCCAGCACTTGGCAGGTATGAAAGAATCTAAAGTGATCGTTGCGATCAACAAAGATGAAGAAGCTCCAATTAATGCAGTAGCAGACTACTGGTTAGTAGGTGACCTGAACACTGTAATTCCTGAATTGGTTTCTAAAATCTAATTTCTGAATCAGTTTCAAAAAAACGCTCCTTTAGGAGCGTTTTTCTTTTTTTTAATCTAAATAATTAATCTAACTAACAAGTCGTCCATTTCTGACTCGAAATTTTGGCTATTGTATATTTTGTGTTAATATTAAGCTTTTATTAAGCTTGCCATTTGGCGGAGTGTTCGTGAAATTTGATTTTCAGTTACCAGTCAGTATTTTGGTAATGATGATCTGCTGTTTGATTTTCCCTTTTCTCCCGAGTCTGCACCTTCCTTTGTTAGGAGGTATGACGGTTACAGCAGTTGAGTCAATTCAAGCATTAATGTTGTTTGGTTTTGCCGTATTTAGTTTTTTCTATATCCGTCCATTTGAATTAAGTAAAGGTCAAAAACAATTTTGGCTCTGGTCAGTTGCATGGTGGATTATGCTGTTTGGTAGAAGTACCAGCTGGGGACGTGACTATTTCCCGGAAGTGCCAAAAATCTATTTCCGTGGTATTTCGGTTCTTGTGATTGCACCCGTGGTGTTTATGCTGTTTTTAGCACCTTTGCGTCAAGAAATTGCTTATAAGTTTAAGCATGTATCACTTCCAATTTGGGCACTCATATTAGCTTTCATTGGCTTGCTGATGTCTGATGGCATTGAACATAATCGGTTTTTTATTCATTTTATTTTTACAGATTTTATCTATAAAGATTTGATGGAAGAACTATACGAATTTCCGCTTATTATCGGCTTATTCCTGGTCGCTTATCCATTAATGAAGCAAGATTGTACTGTGACAAAATCAACTAGTCAGGTCATAGCTGAAGATGATTTGTCCGATATAGATTCTAAACTTCATATTTAAGTGACTTGCTTTTTTAAAGAAAAAAATGAACCTCTGCAAGCAGAGGTTTTTTAATATCAAAATATTGTGAAGTGATTAAAATTTCTACTAAAAATCCTGTGGATAGTTGGGGCTGAAACAGGTAAATTTAGCCTAGATTATGCTATACTGTACGACTAAATTTTAATATTGGTTCAGCTTTTTTTGAGCCGATTTATAGCTGGATTTACGACATATAAATGCAAGCCAAATTTGGCTTGTAGAATAAGGAGTATGCATGAGCGTATCGGAAATTAGACCGATTGCCATTGAGGATGAACTCAAGCACTCGTATTTAGACTATGCAATGAGCGTGATTGTTTCACGTGCCTTGCCGGATGTACGAGATGGTCTAAAACCTGTTCATCGTCGTGTGCTTTTCGCAATGCACGAATTGGGCAATGACTACAACAAAGCTTACAAGAAGTCTGCCCGTGTTGTAGGTGATGTCATCGGTAAATATCACCCACATGGTGATTCTGCTGTTTATGAAACCATTGTCCGTATGGCTCAGGACTTTAGTCTGCGCTACCAATTGGTTGATGGTCAAGGGAACTTTGGTTCGATCGATGGCGATAGCGCTGCGGCAATGCGTTATACCGAAGTTCGTATGCGTAAGCTGACCCATGAATTATTGGCTGATCTGGAAAAAGATACAGTTGACTGGGAAGATAACTACGACGGTTCTGAGCGTATTCCGCAAGTCATGCCAACCCGTATTCCAAACCTGTTGGTGAATGGTGCGGCTGGTATTGCAGTCGGTATGGCGACCAATATGGCGCCACACAACATGACTGAAGTAGTGAATGCATGTCTGGCTTATGCAGATAATCCGAATATCAGCATCGAAGGATTGATGGAATATATTTCCGGTCCAGATTTCCCGACAGGTGGCATTATTTACGGTAAGTCAGGCATCGTGGATGCCTATCGCACCGGTAAAGGCCGTTTACATATTCGTGGTAAATATCACTTTGAAGAAGATGCTAAATCTGGCCGTACTACGATTGTCTTCACGGAAATTCCTTATCAGGTTAACAAAGCGAAAACGATTGAACGTATTGCCGAGCTGGTCAAAGAGAAAAAACTTGAAGGTATTTCTGAACTCCGTGATGAATCGGACAAGGAAGGGATGCGTATTGCGATTGACCTGAAGCGTGGTGAAAATGCTGAAGTCATCGTCAATAACCTGTTCCAGAATACACAGTTAGAAAATTCTTTCAGCATCAATATGGTGTGTCTGGACAACGGCCAGCCGAAGTTGATGAACCTGAAAGACATCATTGCGGCATTCATCCGTCATCGTCAAGAAGTCGTGACACGTCGTACCATGTACGAACTGCGCAAAGCACGTGAACGTGGTCATATTTTAGAAGGTTTAACCGTTGCTCTGGCAAATATTGATGCCATCATCGAAACCATCAAAACTTCTGCCAACCCGGCTGAAGCGCGTGAGCGTTTACAGGCAGGTGAGTGGGCAGCAGGCGGTGTGGCAGCCTTGCTCGAAAAAGCAGGTGCTGTTTCTGTACGTCCGGACGAAATTGAAGGTGAAGATCCAGAGCGTCCATTTGGTATTGATGGCGATGTGTATCGTTTATCTCCGACTCAAGTTAACGCGATCATGGAACTGCGTTTGCACCGCTTGACCGGTCTTGAGCAGGATAAACTGCAAGCTGAATACTCTGAAATCTTGGGTCAAATTGCTGAATACACAGCCATTTTAAATGACTTCAACTTATTGATGAACGTCATTAAAGAAGAGCTAGCATTGATTCTTCAGCAATATGGCGATGCACGTAAAACAGATATCGTTGAGTCTCGTATCGACTTCTCTCGTGAAGATCTGATTCCTGAAGAGCAAATGGTTCTTACGGTTTCAAAAACAGGCTATGCGAAAACTCAACCATTATCTGACTATGCTGCTCAGCGTCGTGGTGGTCGTGGTAAGTCTGCAACCAGCATGAAAGAAGATGATTACATTCAGCATATGGTGGTGACGTCGAATCATGCCACTGTGCTTTGCTTCACCAATGTCGGTAAGGTTTATCGTCTGAAAGTTTATGAAGTGCCACAAGCTTCGCGTGGTGCTAAAGGTCGCCCAATGGTGAACTTGTTGCCATTGGATGACAATGAAACCATTACTGCTATCTTGCCAGTAATTGATGCACCGAAGAAATTCAAAGAACGTCTGGCTGACTTCAAAGCATTCGTGAAGACCAATGCTGCTCAGCTTCAAACCAATGAAGTGATTAACAGTCACTTTGCTGCATTAGAATCTGCACTTGCTGAATCTGAAGATGGTGCAGATGATATTTCTGATGCACTGCGTGTTCAGTTGAAAGAATTGGGCTTAGCGCTTTCAACCACTGATCTTGATGATGACATCATCAATGACTTTGCTCAGCAGGCTGAAGCTGTTCGTAAGAACTTCTATGTGTTTATGGCGACTGAGTACGGCACGATTAAACGTGTAGAACTGGAACAATTCTCGAATGTTCGTTCAAACGGTTTACGTGCGATTGAACTGAATGGCGATGACACCTTAATTGGTGTTGCGATTACTGATGGTGAACAACAAATCATGTTGTTCTCGAACGAAGGTAAAGCAATTCGTTTCGCAGAGACTGACGTACGTTCAATGGGTCGTTCAGCCAAAGGTGTACGCGGTATGCGCGTGACCATCGGTGCTTCTCAAGTTGAAGATGTCGAAGATGTAGATGTTGAATCTGATGATGAAGATGCAACTGAAGCTAACTTCATTAGTCGTATCGTATCTCTAGTGGTTGTACCTGAAACCGGTGAAGTGCTGTGTGCTTCTGCAAATGGTTATGGTAAACGTACCCCAGTGGATGACTTCCCAACCAAGAAACGTGGCGGTAAGGGTGTGATTGCTATCAAGACCTCAGAGCGTAATGGCGAACTGGTCGGTGCAGTTGCGATTGACGCATCTAAAGAACTGATGCTAATTTCTGATGGTGGCACACTGGTTCGTACCCGTGCTTCTGAAGTGGCACAGACTGGTCGTAATGCACAAGGTGTTCGTCTGATCCGTCTGGCTGAAGATGAAAAACTGGTCGGTGTAGAAGCGATTGAAGCAGTTGAAGATGAGTTGGAAATATTGGAAAATACTGAATCTGCAGCTGATGATGTAACTGATGCACAAGAAGCTGAAAAAGATGATGACAATACAGTAGAGGAATAAGTTCTGCTACTGATGAAAAAGGGCGCTTCGGCGTCCTTTTTTACACATCGACTAAATGAGAGATAAATAATGAAGACCAGATTGATGCTTTTGACCGCAGCTATTGCACTTAGCGGCTGTAATAATGCAATGGACAGTATGCCCGATCCGAGCCCTGGGCAGGAAAAGGCTGCGCAAGTAGCTTATGAAGATTTGCGTGATGGAAAATATGACGAGTTTTTAGCTCAGCTTGAGCCGAAGTTGCAGGCAGAGTTTCAAAACAATGAAAAAATCATGAAGCGTTTTTCACGATCAATTCCGCAAGGTGAATATAAGTCCAAGACTATCATGAGAAAGAGCTTCGAGGAAAATAACGGCAAACCGAGTGAATACAAGGTCAGCTATGAAATTGCCTATCCAAAAAACCTGGTTCAGTATGATGTGAGTTTTGACCAGCCGAATGGCAGTACTAAAATCCGCAACTTTAATATTCAGGTATTTGGTGAATAATTTTCAATGCGAATAGCCTGAGTAAATCCGGATTTAAGAACGTGGGCGTAGCCGATAATAGCCTAAGCTCATACAGATGATGCTGATCACCAATAGATAAGCAAGCTTTCCTAGAACCATATAAGTAGGCACCCCCATCTGATTGAGTTGAATAAACATCTGCACGATTTGGGTCGAAGGTAAGGCTTGCCCAATGAGTTGGACCCAGACTGGCATGGCAGCATGCGGCCAGGCGACTCCTGAAAGCATAAAGAGCGGAATCGAAGTAAAAACAATGATATGACCGGCGCGTTCTGGCATGTCCAGAAAGCTGGCAAACAAGGTAGTAATCCCAATCATGCAGAATACAAAGATGGGTACAGCGAGCAGCATGCCCCAAAAATTTCCGCCACGGGGATAATCAAAATACCAGAAAGTAAAACCAAACAGGTAATAACAGCCCAAACATCCAATGGTCAGAATCGCCAAACTGATTCCGAATAAGGTGGTTAAATTAATCCTCTGTCTACTTTCCCGATACAGCGCAATCAGCATACTGAGGCCAAGAAAGATCGTCTGATGAATGATCAACGGTGCAACAGCGGGAAACACATAGCTACCATAGCCAGAGAGTGTATTAAATAATGGAATCTGGTGAATGGAGAGTGCAGGAGAGAAGTGTGAAATCTCGCTAAAGCGTTCCGCATATTCGCTTAAGGTATTTTCTACTGAAGAGACCAAGCCCAAACCAATCTGTTTGGTAATTAAAAAGTTAGCAGCACTTAAATACAGCCCAATCCCGCCATTTTCACCGTGCCGGATAGATTGTGAAAGATTATCTGGTAATAATAAAATCCCATCGGCTTTTTGAGTTTCCATCCAGTGTTTAGCTTCAGCAAAATTTCCAGTCACCGCCTTGATTTGTACATTAGGGCTTTGGCTGACATGACTGATAATGGTATTGGTTAAAGCACTTTGCTCTTCGTCAACAATAATAATCGGCAAGGCTTCTGCCTGTTCTGCCTTATATGCGGTCGGATAGAAAAAGCTGTAAAACAGAACTGATAAAATCAGCGTGGTAAAAATACTGGTATTGCTAATAATGTCTTTGAAAGTTTGGCAATAAGCTTTCCAAAGTGATTTCATGCTGACACTCCTTTGGCTGTTTTTTTGAGAAAGACATAGGCCAGTACAGCATAAAGCAAGACATAAATGATGAGTACGAATATCGGTTGCAGTGAAAGATAGAGCGGACTGCCAATCACCCACTGCTCCGCCTGTAATTTGGCATAGGGTGTATAAGGAATAATATTGGACCAGAACTGGGTGAATAGTGGAGCATTATTAAGAGGTAAAGTTACCCCAGCAAAACTGAGCGATGAACCACCATAAACTGCTAGTAGACCAAAAGATTTGGTTAGGTCCTGAGTAGCCAGAACCACAGCACTACTGATAAAGGCATAGGCACTATAGAACAGTATTTGAGCCAGAAGAATTAGCCATAATGACCCGGCAATAAACCAGCCGCGAATTTCGACCAGCCAAAACATCCAAGCCCAGGTCCATAAACAAAAGATTGCTACATAAACCAGATTTTTAGACAGCAGTGCCGACCACAAGTTTTGTTGGGCAATCCAATGACTAACAGTATGCCGTTTAATTTCCTGACCCACAGCAAAAGCCACACAGCAACATAACAGCAAGTGCAAAATTGCCGGCACCATATAAGGCTCCAGATAAAATTCATAATTCAGCTGTGGGTTATACAATGGGGAAATTTTAATATTCGGTGTAGGTGCATCCAGATAGGGGAGCGTGTTGCCTAGATACTGCTTACCGGTAAACTCAGCCAGAGCCTGCAAGGTGCTAAGTAGCATAGCCGAAGAAATGGTATTACCGATACTAAAATAACTCTGATTAAAAGCAATACTAATTTCAGCATCCTGAGCTTTGACCAGTCGTTGCTCGGCTCCGGTAGGAATATGAATATAGCCCCAGATTTTATTTTCGTTTAATAATTTTTCGATTTCGACCGTTTGATCAGAAACGGTATGCACGTGTAGGGTATGATTCAAAGATAAATGATCATAAATCTTGCTGCTCAGGCTACTTTGATCCTGATCAATAATGGCGATTGGTAGATGATCCGGTTTGCCTTTGGCAAACATGCTACCAAGTAAAATCAGAATACAGGCAGGGGCGAGCAGGACTAGAGCCAGATCCCATTTCTCTCTGCATAAATAGCGTATTTCACGCTGAATACCCGCCCAGAATCCAGAAGCCATTTATTTTGGCTCTTTCAATTTAAACAGCACGCTCATGCCGACTTTTAACTCAGGCATTTCAGTGACTGGCACAAGATGAAATTTAAAACTGCGGACATCATAACCGCCGGTTTGGCGCGTGGTTTTAATGGTGGCAAATTCACCTTCAGCACTAATATTTTTTACTTTAAAAGTGGCTGATTGATTCAGTGCCGGAATAAAACCTTCAAGCTGTTGCTGTTTACCTAAAGCGGCATATTGGTCTTCACGAATATTCAGGCTAATCCAGCGTTCTGCCGAGATCAGGCTGACCACTGGCACTGCGGTTGCCACCAGTTCAGTGGCATTGCCATAGGTTTTGGAGACGGTACCATCAATCGGTGCCAATAATTCAGTTTCTGCTTCTAGTGCATTGGCTTCAGCGACTGCTGCACGGGCTATATCGACCTGAGCATCTGCAGAACTTTTCTGTTCTGGTGTACTGCCGCGTTTAGCCCGGGCATATTGTTGATACGCAGCTTCTGTCATTTGCGACGCAGATTGTGAAGCTGCAAACAGTTCATCTCGGCGCTGGCGGGAAATAACGCCTTCCTTAAATAGATTGGCTCCACGTTGATAGGAAGTCTTAGCGAGTTGCTCCTGTGCTTTTAGTGACTGCCAGTTGGCATACAGAGAAGCGATATTTTCTTCCTGAGAACCACGTTCTGCGGTGGACTGAAGTGCTAATGCAGACTGTAAAGTAGCTAAAGCCTGCTGCTTTTTCGCCTCAATTTCAGGACTATGCAATTTCACCAGCGCCTGGCCTTTCTTGACGTCATCGCCTTCCTGCACATAAATCTTTTCAATCCGGCTTGGAACTTTAGTGGCCACTTGAACCGTCTCTGCCTCAACCCGGCCTTGTAGCTCGATTTCTTTGGGTTGATAGGTTTTCCATAGGCCAAACCCAATCAAAGCAAGAATCACTGGAATTAAAGCTAAAAGCAGATATTTTTTGCGCGATTTTTTTTCTGTGCTTGCAGGATTATCTGGCTCTGATTCACTGTAATTGATTTCTGAAGCCGGTTCATCAACAGGATGTTCTGGCTTTTGCTCATCTGTCATGTCTGGCTCCATTAACGAATATAGTGGGTGTTGGCGTGTTGCATATAGTTTGGAAATTCAACAATTGAGCCATGGCTCTGTAATAAGGTCGCGAGAGATACTACATATTTATAAGCGTTTAATGCCATTTCTGCCTTTAAACTGCTGAGCATGTTTTGGGCATCGATGACCTGAGTGGCTGTCCCGACATCTTCCTTAAAGGATAATTCCTGAATACGCAGATTTTCCTGAGCTGCTTTCAGATTCTGCTGAAGTAGAGCATCACTTTGCTGGGCGCTGACTGCTTCACTAAATGATTTATAAATCAGGTTTTCAATCTCCTGCTGGGTACGCGCCGTCATGAGTTCAGCGGCATAGCGTTTTAGTTCAGCAGCCTGAATATTCTTGTTTTTATCAATACCTGAGAACAGATTATAACGTGCTGCAACCCCTACAATCCAGTTTTGATGTTGATCCAGACTATATTCACCAAACGCAAAAACATTTGGCTTTTTAGCGGCCTGCTGAGCTTTGACATTGGCTTTGGCCAGCTCGGTATCCATCTGCATTTTTTTGATCAGAGGAGAGTTCTGGCTAAAACTGCTGAGCAGAATATTCACATTTTGTGGTTCAGCACGATTCACAAACAAAGGTGTGCTTAGCTCGGTGATATTGCTATCCAGCAACAGGTTATTCAGCTGAAATAGGGCAGCATTCAGATTGGCTTGGGCATTTTGTTGTGCGCGTTCAGCATTATTGCGTGCTACTTCAAACTGCATGCGCTGGCCTTTGCTAATAAAACCCTGCTGTTCCAGTTTTAGGGCATTACGATAATGTTGTTGCATGGCATTTGAATTAAAAAGTGCCGAATCCAGTAACTGTTTTTGTAGTTGAACATTAAAGTAAGACTGAATCAGCTCAAAACGCTGCGTATCCTGTTGCTGCTGATTGCTAAGTTTGCTACGTCCTGACTGAATATTGGCAATTTCTTTGGCACTACGGGTGAGGCCTCCGGTATATAGTGGCATCATCACGGAAACAGTGGGACGAATCACCTGATCTTCAAGGACTACATTAGACGTATCCGGAATCAGACCTACTCCGCTATGAATAGTATTGTTGAGTCCTTCCCGCAGTGGATCGGTAATACCTGCGGGTAGATCCACACCATTACTGGCTTCCCACTCATTAAGCCGGCCATTTACACCTTGAGAGAGTGAATTTTCCAGATTATTTTTAAACTGCTTTAATGGAATATCGACTTTACTATGAAAGGCATAGGCACGAACATTCAGGTCAACACGAGGTAGGCCAATACCTTTAACCGCTTCTGCTTCAAGTTTTGACGCTTGCTCCAGACTTTGAAAAGCCTGGCTACTATAGGAACGTTGCAACAATTGTTGTTCTGCATCCTGAAAGCTGATGCTTTGTGCATAAGCAAAACTGCCATACATCATGGATGCAAGCACAGTCAGACCCCAGCAGACACATTGTTTATTTTTCTTCATATTCATAAAGTGGTAATGTAAAAGTCACATTAATTCAGTCTAAGCTGCATTATAAATCAAGTGCTTGCAGTGCAGGGATGGGTTAAGTTGTAGTATTGTTGTAATTCGAAGCGATTTACTTCTCCAGTTTCAAGTTGATAGTTCTAAGCATTGAATGAGATTGAATATTTTTACCTAGGCAATTTCTCATAAATGAAATCACAAGGTTAGGGTAAAAAATCAAAGGTATTCAAATTATCCTCCGAATCTAGATTGGTTTTTTGACTCTATCTTCATTCTTGGATAGAAATAATTTTGTGCAAGCGGCGTCCAGATATGGTTAAATGCCATCATTTTATTGTGTTTCACTCTGAAAGGAAAAATCATGCGCGCGTACAACTTCTGTGCTGGTCCTGCTGCATTACCTACTGCCGTACTTGAAAAGGCTCAAGCTGAAATGCTTGACTGGCAGGGCAAAGGTCTTTCGATCATGGAAATGAGCCACCGTAGTGCAGACTATGTTGCAGTTGCGGAAAAGGCAGAAGCAGACCTTCGCAAGCTCATGAATATTCCTGAGAACTATAAAGTACTGTTCTTGCAGGGTGGCGCATCTTTGCAATTCTCGGCAATTCCATTGAACCTGCTGGGTAAAAACAACAAAGCTGACTATATCCGTACCGGTATCTGGTCTGAAAAAGCATTGAAAGAAGCTAAACGCTATGGCGACATCAATGTGGTTGAAGCAGGCATTAAAACTGAAGATGGTAAATTGGCGATTGCTGATCAAAGCACTTGGAATCTTTCTGATGATGCCGCTTATGTGCATTATGCAGATAATGAAACCATTGGCGGTCTGCAATTTGCCCATGTGCCAGAAACTGATAAGCCACTTGTATGTGATTTCTCTTCAAGCATTTTGTCTGCACCGATTGATGTTTCTAAATTCGGTCTGATCTATGCCGGTGCACAAAAGAATATTGGCCCTGCAGGTTTGACACTGGTCATTATTCGTGAAGATTTGCTTGATCAGTCAAAACCTGAAATTCCAAGCATCCTGAAATATGCAGATCAAGCGAAAAACGGTTCGATGGTCAACACACCATCAACTTATGCGTGGTATTTATCTGGTTTGGTATTCGAATGGTTACTGGAACAGGGCGGTGTAGAAGCGATTCACAAAGTGAACCTGCAAAAAGCTGAATTGCTCTATGGCTATATCGATTCTAGCGACTTCTATGCAAATCCGATTGCCAAAGAAAACCGTTCAATCATGAATGTTCCATTTACTCTGGCAAATCCTGAACTTGAAAAACAGTTCCTGCAAGACGCAAAAGAAAACCATTTACTTAACCTTGCCGGCCACCGTTCAGTAGGTGGTATGCGTGCCAGCATTTACAATGCCGTACCGTTAGAAGGTGTACAGGCATTGGTAAACTTCATGGATGACTTTGCTAAACGCAATGCTTAATCCTTGAGAATTAAAAAACCCGGCAATTGGCCGGGTTTTTTTATCATTTAATTCGGGTTAAAAAACAAAGTTATGTAAGATATAGCCGCAAATGAGCATACCCAATACGAAAAATAGGCATGACATCATATCAAGCTGATAACGCGAGCCAAGATGATGCTCAACCTGCTGTAAATTTTCTTCTTGAACGATTTTCATAGATATTTATTATCCGATCTATTTATCGTAAATGATTATTTGTTGATCGTATTTTTACCATAAAAAATTGATTAAATAAAGTACATTCTTAACTAAACTTCATAAAGTATTAATTTTATTTAAATAACTGGCCTCAATATATTCAGAAAAATAGGACTATTATATTAAGTCATTATTTTTATGATGTTTTTAATATGATTATTCAGTTGAAGATAACATTGAAAATGAATTTGTTTGAATTTAAATCTGTGGATAAATCTATTTTCAATGAATTCAAAATCCATTAATTCTGATTTTAATTTTGGATAAAAAATAATCAGAATTGAAAGAATATCGCAGTAAAATAAATAAAAAACAGGAGGCTCATATAAAAATATGAGCCTCCGATCTGGATATTCAGCTTAAGCTGCTTTTCGATAGATATTGGCCTGAATCCACAGATTGCCCCGAATATATTGACCAATCTGGAAATCTTTATGCTTGTCATTGCGGGTGGCTACACGGATCAAGGTAGCCGGCTGGCCTTCATCATGAATCAGGGTGACATCATACAGCGTGTAGTCTTGATCCATAAACTGCATTGAAGTTTTACCGACAATATTGCCCTGAAACCAGGCTTCATCTTCCTGACCCATGGTCTCACCATACAGATAAGCGACCATTTTGGAGAAATCGACCGTTACCGGTTCTTTGTCTTCTTCAGATTTCGGCTCCCAGGCATCGATCTGTTCCTGTAAGTTATCTGGTGCAACACCATTATTTTCCGCAAGAATTGCATTCAGGGCACGGTGATGTTTGATAGAGGCAGGATCATCCACGACTAAATGTTCATGATCAGTCACCACTTCCAGTTCATAAGCCCAGGCATTTAAGTTGACGATATAAGACTGGTCTTTTTCATAATGCGACCGGTTGACGCTGTACAGCGTATCAAAGGCATAGATGATATTGTTGGCACCCAGATTGAGACGCAACACAGCTTGGGTATCGGATTTACAAGAAATAATCCGGTCAATCGTGGCTTTTACCTGGTAGGGGCTGTCAAAGCCTGGGAATGCAGTTTTCACAGCCTGCGGCTTGTTATTTTCTACGGCAATCACTTGGCTTAATTGTACCGCAGCTTTGCTCGGTCCCTGAATCAGCCAGGTGGTTTCATCCATATCGCATTCTTGTGTACACAGGCCCATCGGCATTACAGGTGCATCAAGGGCTTTGCCTAACCATTGGGGAACATCTGTGCCTGGGTTTTCAGTAAGCAAGGTCCAATGTTCGACATGACTACCGAAATTCTGATCATCAATAGTGATGATCTCTGGGCTATTCTGTTTTTTCATATGCACAATTGATCTTGGATGACTTATTTATAGTTAATCGAGGGTCATTTCGATTTTTCAAGTCACTCGAATGAATTTAAAAATTAAAATGCAAATCATGTGAAGTCAAATTTTTTTAGATTGTGGATAGCTGACTCATTTAATACGGCTGAGTTGAGTATTTAAATACTAGGATATTCAGAGAAAGAGCAGTTTTAAGCATCAACCTGCATCCTCTGATTTGCTACACTAGTCCAAATTTCTCCCTTATGGAAAGATGTGTGTTGCCATTCAAACTTTGGGTCGATGCAGATGCATTACCTCGTATTCTGAAAGATGTGATTATTCGTGCCTCCGATCGTTATCAGCTTGAAGTCACTTTTGTGGCCAATCAACCGGTAGGAATTACCCCGTCGATTCGCATCAATTCTATTCAGGTCATGAGCGGGGCAGATGCGGCAGATCAGGAAATTATCGATCGTATGAAAGAGCATGACATTGTGGTGACGCAGGATATTCCTTTGGCTGCTCAAGTCATCGAGAAAGGCGGTATAGCGATTCACCCGCGTGGTGAAATCTATACAGTGGCCAATGTCAAAGCACGTCTGCATTTACGTGATTTTATGGATACCTTGCGTGGTGCTGGTGTACAAACCGGGGGTCCACCGCCGATTTCTGAACGTGATAAGCGTGAGTTTTCCAGCTCTCTAGATCAAACCATTCAAAAACAGAAACGTAAAACTGCGATTAAATAAAGAACGAGATCAAGTATGCCCCCAAAAAGTAACCTGATGTTGACCTATGCCTTGCTGGTTTTCATCTGGTCCACCACACCACTGGCGATTGTCTGGAGTGTGGAAGATTTGCATCCGATGTGGGCATTGGCGATCCGGTTTTTTCTAGCACTTCCTTTAGCCTTAGTATTGCTGTGGTTATTTAAAACCAGATTACCGCTTGATCGTGTTTCCCTACATAGTTACTTGGCGGGTGCATGCAGTTTTATCGGCTCGCAAATTTTTACTTACTGGTCTACGGATTATTTAAGTTCTGGCATCATTGCCTTAATGTTCGGCTTGGCACCCCTCATTTCAGGCCTGATTGGGCGTTTTGTTTTTCAGATGCAGCTTTCGCTGAATCAATGGCTGGGGATGGGAATCGCTTTAACTGGACTTTCGGTGATCTGTCTAGGCGATGCAGATCAGCATATACAGCCAATTGGAATCGTGATCGCTCTGGTTGGGGTGTTAGTTTATTGCGTATCCATGTTCTGGGTGAAGAAAATCAATGCACCTATTGATCCTATGGCACAGGCGGCCGGTTCGATTGGTTTGTCAGTCGTTTTCTCTATCGGTATGTTGCCATTTATCTGGCAATACGCACCCACTGCTATGCCACATGCCAAGTCCTTATTTGGTCTGGTGTATGCGGTAATTATGGCTTCGCTGATTGCGATGTTCTGTTATTTCAAACTGGTACAGAAAATTAAGCCAACCACCTTATCTTTAACTACAGTTCTGACACCGATGCTGGCCTTGCTGGTAGGCGTATTATTGAATAATGAAAAATTGCCGCTTATTGCTTTGGTGGGTGTAGTAATTTTATTGTTCGGCTTAGTGGTATATTTCGCTAAAGAAATTAAGGCGAGCTATAAAGCCCGCCTTTAATAAAAAGATAGATGCCAGTCTTAAGCAAAGCTGGCTTTCACACATTCGCCCAGTTTGACGCGATCCTGAGGGTGCAGGGTAATAAAATAAGCGCCCGTACGATATTTTCCGTTTTCTTCTGCACGACTGTAGGCCACCTGAGCGGTTGCAGCGATGTGGAAGAAGTTTTCTGGGTGACTTAAAGTCACATGCAGATAGGTTCCTTCACTAATCGGCTGATCACTCAAGAAGCTAAAACCAGTCTCTGAAAAATTCACATGTTCCGGTACAGGTAACATGCTTTGTACAATTGCGTCATACAAAGAACCGGTAATAAGGTTTAATTTTTGGTTGAATAAGGATAAGATTCGAGCAATTTGTTGATCTTTTTCAGATAATTGTTCTAATTCGTAGTTAACAGCATGATCAAATTGATCTAGCTCTGCAAGTAGTAGAAAATAGCGGGGCAATACGAAATTAGCATCGTAAGGATCATTCAAGGCAACATCATCGGAAATAATCTGATAATTGATTCGTAAAGCAGCATCGATTCGAGACATGACTCGTCTTTCAGTGAATCCGTTTGGATGCTGTACATTTTCCATAATTTATTACCTCGGACTAGATGGTTATGTTCAAACCAATCTCGCTGTATATAGGGTTGAAATATACTCGCGCACGGCGTAGTAACCACTTCATTTCTTTTATCGCATTGGTCTCAATGATCGGTCTCACGCTCGGTGTAGCAGTCCTCATTACAGTTTTGTCTGTCATGAATGGTTTTGACCGAGAGTTGAAAAATCGCGTCTTGGGGATGGTTCCTCAAGCCACTGTTTCTTCAACGCAAATTCTAACAAATTGGCCTGAACTTGCAAAGCAGATTGAGCGGCATGAACACGTTCAAGGTGTGGCTCCGTTTACCCAGTTACAAGGGATGCTCACGGCTCAAGGGCAAGTTGCCGGAATTATGGTCAGCGGGATTGAACCAAAGTATGAGAAGAAAGTTTCGATCATTCAGAACCATATGGTCGAGGGTAGTATTGATAACCTGAAAAAAGGTGAATTTGGGATTGTTTTAGGCAAACAGATGGCGGATGCCATGGGCGTAGGCTTGAACGATAACATTACCTTGGTTCTGCCTGAAGCGACGCCTTCACCAGCGGGTGTCGTACCCCGTTTTAAACGCTTTAAAGTGGTCGGGATCTTCAGTATTGGTGCAGAAGTTGATTCGATGATGGGCTATATTGCTCTGAATGATGCTTCAACCTTGTTACGTCTGCCAGATGGTGCACAAGGCGTACGTATGAAGCTGGATGACATTTTTGCTGCTCCTCAGGTTTCTCAGGAAATTGTGCGTGATTTACCGGGTAACTTCTATGCCTCTGACTGGACTTATACCCACGGTAATCTGTTCAGTGCAATCCAGATGGAAAAAGCGATGGTCAGCTTATTACTATTCCTGATTGTTCTGGTTGCAGCATTTAATATCGTATCTTCGCTGGTGATGGTGGTCACAGATAAAAAATCCGACATCGCAATTTTACGTACTTTGGGTGCTTCACCTACCACGATTACCCGAATCTTTATGGTTCAAGGTACTGTGATTGGCGTAATCGGTACCTGTGCGGGCGCCATCCTCGGGATTATTGCCGCCACTAGCATCAGTAGTTTTATTGGCTGGTTAAACAATTCACTTGGCCTGAATATGTTCGATGCTTACTTCATCAACTACCTACCTTCTTATCTGCGCTGGCAGGATGTGGTTGTGATTGTAGGCCTGTCACTTGCCTTAAGTTTCCTGGCAACTATTTATCCAGCATTCCGAGCTGCTAAAATTCAACCGGCGGAGGCATTGCGTTATGAGTAATCTGGTTTTAGATGCCCAAAATATCGAGAAATCTTTTACAGATGGAAAATCTACGGTTGATGTGATCAAAGGGATTTCATTACAGGTAACGGCCGGGGAATTTGTTTCTATTGTCGGTTCAAGTGGTTCCGGTAAAAGTACCTTATTGCATATTCTCGGAGGGTTGGATCGTCCTTCTGCTGGACAGGTGATGGTCAATGGTCGCCGTTTTGACAATTTATCTGAAGCAGACCGTGGCTATGTCCGTAATGAAAATTTGGGCTTTGTATATCAATTCCACCATTTATTGCCAGAGTTTACTGCGCTGGAAAATGTCGCGATGCCATTGATGCTGCGTAAAAGCGTCAAGTTTAAAGAAGCCAAACAGCAGGCAGAATACTTGCTGGAACGTGTTGGATTAACGCATCGTTTAACCCATCAACCTGGTGAACTCTCTGGTGGTGAGCGTCAGCGTGTAGCGCTTGCACGTGCTGTAGTCACCAAGCCGAAGTTAATGATGGCAGATGAGCCAACAGGTAACCTGGATCGTAAAACAGCCGATAAAATCTTTGAGTTGCTGACTGAATTACGTAGTGAATTCAATATGGCTATGCTGATCGTGACCCATGATGAACAATTGGCACATTCGGCAGACCGGATTCTACATATGCGTGATGGTCTATGGATGAATGACTAATTGCAGGAATAATCTTCTTTAATTGAAGCTCACTCCGGTGGGCTTTATTATTGCCTGCACATAATAATAAAAAAGAAAATTTTCATGTTGCAATGGCTGTGTCTGGGCTGGATTTTAGGTCTGGCCTGTATGGGAAAAAATTTCCTCAATATTCATTTAAATCCAATAACAGTCATATTTCTCACAGTACTTTGCTATCTGTGTGGTTTTAAATGTAATGCGATTCTGAAAAAGCCCTTACATAAAGGATTGCTGGTAGGCACCTGCATTCTAATCGGGATATTTTTGGGACATGGTTATGCCAATCAACAGCTCAGCCAACGGCTATTAAATGTTGAGCATGAAGTACAGCAAAAAGACATTATCGTTTATGTTAAACGCTTGAATAAACTCGGTGATCAATCTATACAGCAGCCTTTGGAAGTATTAAACCTCGATGGACGCACCGTGACCTGGATGGGTTTTCTATCTGTAAATCCTCTCAATACTTCACAACTATCAGCGAATCATGAAAATTTAAATACGCTTGAACTGGGTCAGTATTACCGGCTGCAAGGTCAGGTACGTCCTAATCACAGTTATGCAACGCCCGGTGCTTTTGATGCTGAAAAATGGGCACTGCAACAGAATGTGATGGCCGGTTTCCGGATCAAGCAGATAGAGCAACTTGATTCAGCTACTGTTTCTACACTGGGGCATAGTCAGTATATTCGAGAGCAAAGAGCTTTAACTCAGCAATTTCTACTTTGGGTAGAACAAAAACGGCTGCAATTAAGAGAGTTCATAGCAAAGCAACCTGTACAAAATAAAGGTCTGCTTCTGGCTTTGCTCACCGGAGATGAAAGCCTTTTAAATCCTGCAACTGAGCAGCAATTTCGACGTATGGGGATGAGTCACTTACTCGCGATTTCTGGCCCACATGTGCTGATCTTTGCCCTGATGGTCTGCTCCGTACTTCGATTATTCATTGCTCGAAGTATGCCTCAGCTTTATCTAAGATGGCCACGCCAGTATTTTCTGGCTTTGCCTTTTCTGTTTTGTGTGGTGCTGTACTGTGCCTTTGTGGGTTTTGAAATCCCGGCAATCCGCACTCTGCTGATCTGTATGATTGGCGTTCTTCTCATGCTGCTCCGACAAAATCTGCAGGCTTTAAAACTTCTGATTCTGAGCGCTGCCTTACTGTTATTCATTGATCCCTTTAGTATCTTGTCCGCGGCTTTCTGGCTGTCCTATGGGGCTTGTTTTGTATTGCTCAGAATTTATCAGACCATTCAACAGCGACCATCCGAGCAAAATCAGACAGCAATACAAAAACTGTATTTTGCAGCTAAAGTGCTGGTGGAATCACAGTGGAAAATCTTTCTCGCTTTATTTCCTTTAATGATGCTGTTTTTTAAGCAGATTGCTTGGATCACGCCGTTCAGCAATCTGGTCGCAATCCCTTGGATCGGTCTGCTGATTGTACCGGCCGATATTCTGGCAGCGATGATATTTTTTATCGCTGAACCGGTGTCAAGCATGCTTTTTCAGCTTAATGATCTGTTGCTGAATATCCTATTGGGCTTCTTAAATCTGCTGGATCACTGGTTTAAACCGCAGTTAATACCAGTTGCGATGAATCTCTGGATGATTGGTCTATGCATCCTGTCTTTGCTGATTTTATGCTTACCACGTGGAGTATTACCAAAATCCTGGATAGCTGTCGCGGCGGTACCAATTTGTATTCCTCAATTCTATCATCCACCATTTCAGCTTTCAGTGCTGGACGTCGGTCAAGGACAGGCGATATTCCTTCGTCATGAAATCCATAACATGATGATCGATATGGGCGGTTATTATGATGAGGAAAAATTTAGTATTGGAAAGCAGGTAATCATGCCATTTCTGTCGGTACAGGGTGTTTCTCAACTGGATCAACTAATTTTAACGCATCTGGATCAGGACCATAGTGGTGCTTATCACAGCATTAAAGACCAGCTCAAGATTCAGAATATCTATGCCAATGAAGTGACCGACACTGCAACCGCTTCAAACTTTCAATTATGTTATCAGGGACAGCAGTGGCAATGGCAGAATGATCTGCAGATTAGGGTCATTGCACCAAAACTAGAACAATTAAATACCGCTAATTTCAATAAAAATGACCTGTCTTGTGTGGTCTATTTGCAGCTCAAAAATGCCTGGCCTTATCAAAGTTTTCTGCTAATGGGAGATGCAGGTTGGCAGACTGAATATCAGTTACTCAAAGACTATCCAGATTTAAAAGTGGATGTTTTGGTATTAGGCCATCATGGCAGTCAGCACAGTTCAGCTTATCAATTCTTGCAGCATTATCGTCCTAAACTGGCGATTGCGTCTGCAGGAAGATTTAACCGTTATGGTCATCCAAGTCAGTTGACTCAACAGCGTCTCAAAGAATTGGATATTCCTTTATTGACTACAGCCGAGCATGGTAGTTTGCATTTCTCTCAGCAAGGAACTCAAATCATTCTAGAAACTGAAAGAAGTCGCTGGAAATGGTTACAAAAACAAAATCTAACTGACTGATTCTACAGATAGTTTAACAGGAGCCGGATTAGAAGTTCTTAACTGGTTCACTTTGGACAAAGCTTGGTCATGATCAAGCTTATAAATATTTCCCAGATCTTCGTGAGCTCTAAAGCGTTTATAGCTCCAGTGGTAATGTTCAGGATGACGCTGAATTAGGTTTTCAATCGTGTTGATGATGATGCCTGTACCCTGATTAGCATCTCCCTGATAAATTTCTTCATCTATGGCTTCGATATGAATATCAAAGCCAGCATCCTCATTACGCAGGGCATAAAGGAACAGGGCACGAGCTTTAGTTTTCTGGATTAGCTTGGCGCTCAGATTACTGGTAGCTAGAGGAACACCAAAGTAAGGAATATATTCACCGCCAACGTTGGGTGTATGATCCGGCAGAATGACAGTAGTGCCACCTTGCTTCAATGCCTTGAAAATCTGTCGTACACCAGACTCATCTGTCGGCACCAGATTGGCCTGTTCGCGGCTACGAGCTGCACGTACAAACTGATCCGCTGCCTGATTTTTTACAGGCTTATACATGATGGTCATTGAAGTGAATTGTGCAATATAGGCATTCATGATTTCCCAAGTGCCAAAGTGCGGCACAATCAATACCAGACCTTTATTTTGTGCTAAGGCTTCATGTAGTAAATCTTCGCCTATAACTTTATGCACTCTCTCAATATTTTTCTGATTACTCGAACCCCAAATACTAAAAAATTCAAAATAAGACATCAGTTCATTGCGAATCGCAGCACGGGTAATCCGTTCTCTTTCCTGGTTCGACAGTTCAGACAAACTGATCTCAAGGTTCAGGCGAATTACATCAGAAGTTTTAGAAACCTTAAAAATATTAACGATTAAGGCAAGAATCCGCGCAATCCATCGGGAAACTGAAAGCGGTTGGCGGCTAATATATTTGAGTAAACCGTAAGCTGAATTCTTTGAGCTGCGTTCAGTCATTGAGTTGTAATATTGATAAAATAAAAAAGAATAGCATTTATTATAGGCGAAAACGGTTTCTTTAGACAGAATTACCCTTTTCGGTGTATATAATGGGTTCAATATAAATTAATTTATTGGATTATTTATGTCCGATTGGCCACCAAAACCTGAAAATCAAATACAAAATACGCAACAACCAGTTCAACCGACTGGCCCCGAATGGAAACTGCTGGAAAAAGCAGTTTTAGCTTCAGTAGAAGAGCAACGACGGGCACGTCGCTGGGGGATCTTCTTTAAATTTTTAACCTTTGCTTATCTGCTGGTTGTCATTCTTGCGCTGGGTAAAGGCTGTAGCATGAGTGCTTCTGATCCGAGTGCAGGCGCAGGTGCACACATTGCTGTGGTTGATATTATTGGTACGATTGCCGCAGACAAGCAAAGCGTAAACAGTAGCAATACCATCAAATCACTCAAAAAAGCCTTTGAAAACAAGCAGAGTAAGGCTGTTGTTCTAAATATTAATTCACCGGGTGGTTCACCAGTCCAGTCAGATGAAATCTGGCAGGAAATCCAGTATCTGAAAAAACAGTATCCTGAGAAAAAACTCTATGCCGTAATTGGTGATACCGGAGCTTCTGGTGCTTACTATATTGCATCTGCTGCAGATGAAATCATTGTCAATCCATCGAGTCTGGTCGGTTCAATTGGTGTGATCATGCCGAACTATGGTGTGAATAACCTGCTGCAAAAACTTGGAGTTGAAGACCGCACCATGACTTCAGGTGAAAATAAAGCTTTACTGTCAATGACACAGCCGGTTGATCCTGCGCAAAAAGCGCATGTACAAGGCGTACTGGATAATGTGCATGGTCACTTTATTAATGCTGTAAAGCAGGGGCGTGGAGCGAAATTAAAATCGACTGATCCTGCTATTTTCTCAGGTCTGTTCTGGACTGGTGAACAGGCGGTAAAATTGGGTATTGCAGACCGTATTGGCAGTTTAAATACTTTGAAGCGCGAACTAAAAACTGAAAAAGCACTTAACTACACCATTGAATATAGCCCATTTGAGTCAGTACTGGGTCGTATGGGCTCATCGATTGGTGAAGGAATTGCAACTTCAGTGTCACAGAAACTTCAGTCAGAAAATAAAACGACATTACAATGAAACCATTGATTCATTTTGCGCACGCCAATGGTGTGCCATCTAAAGTCTATCAAAAGCTGTTTGAAGGACTGCAAGATGATTACGATATTATCTATGTGCCGCCATTAGGGCCTGATAAGCGTTATCCGATTGATAATCACTGGAAAAGTCTGACTCAGCAGGTGATTGACAGTATTGTACGTCAGTCTCATGGACGTCCAGTGATTGGTTTGGGGCATTCATTAGGTTCAGTCCTGAGTTTTCAGGCCTCCTTACAGCGTCCGGAACTTTTTTCGCAAATGATTATGCTTGATCCACCGATGATCATGGGTAAAGAAGCCTTGGCGTTGCATATTGCAAAAACTTTCCGCTTAAAAGCACTGGACCAGATGTCACCTGCAGGTTTGTCGAAACGCCGTCGTGATCATTGGGAGTCTCGGGAACAGGCAGCTGAACTGTTACGTCCAAAAGGCTTTTATCAGGATTTTGATGCAGATTGCTTCCAGGCTTATATTGACTATGCCTTAAAGGATGATCCGGTTCGAGGTGGAGTTGAACTCACCATTCCTAAAATGGATGAAGTAAATATCTTTAGAACTAATCCATCGCTATGGTGGTTACCTCAGGCTAAACCAAAAGTACCAGTGCATCTGGTGGTTGCCAAGAAAGGTCCATTTTTGGCGCGCAGATTTCCGCAGCAAGTGCAAAAGAAATTTGGCATTCCATTTACAGTGGTAGATGGTGGGCATATGTTCCCATTGGAGCAGCCTGAGCAAGTCGCAAGTCTGGTCAAACAACTGATTCAGCAACAGTCTGCTTAAAGTTCATCTCATCTAAAGAAATAAAAAAACGCATCCGAGGATGCGTTTTTTTATATTTGGACTTTTAGAATTTGCAGAATTGAACGGGTTCCTGCATTTTTGCATTACGGTACAACACACCTTGTTCAGTATGCTGAATTGTCCCATTACAGATCCATTCTACCACTTGTGGGTAAATCAGATGTTCCAGTACATGTACACGCTGAGCTAAAGTGTGAGTCGTATCTTGATGCGATATTATTAACACACCCTGTGCTAAGGCTTGCCCAGCATCCAGTTCGGGAGTGACATAATGCACTGTACAACCATGCAGAACATCACCGGTATTCAGGACGCGCTGATGGGTATGCATGCCTTTGTAATATGGCAAAAGGGAAGGGTGAATATTCAGCATTTTCCCTTCCCAGGCTTTCACAAATTTTTCACTTAAAATTCGCATAAAGCCCGCAAGTACCACTAGATCAACATTCCAGTCCAGAAGCTGCTGATGCATGACATCATCAAAAGCTTCCCGGCTTGGATACTGCTTATGTTCAATGACTGCAGTCGGAATTCCTGCTTTATGAGCGCGCTCTAAAGCAAATGCTTCAGGCTTGTTGGAAAGCACCCCGACAATTTCTCCTGACAGATTGGCATCAATCAGGGCTTGCAGGTTCGATCCACTGCCTGAAACAAGTACAGCAATTTTAATCATGCGAAATTACGCGAAGATCACACGGATTTTTTCGTCAGTGCCTTCTACAGACTCGGCATTATCTGCAATGTGACCCATTGCCCATGCTTTCTCGCCCAAACCGTTGAGTAACTCTACAGTTTTGTCTGCTTCTGCTGCATCAACAACAAGAACCATACCTATGCCACAGTTAAAGGTACGATACATTTCGAACTGCTCTACACCGCCTTCACTTTGAAGAAGTTTGAACAGCTCAGGCCACTCCCAAGAAGATTCATTTACGACTGCTTGAGCACCGTTTGGTAATACGCGAGGCAGGTTGCCTGGTAAACCGCCACCAGTGATGTGTGCCATTGCATGTACATCAACCTGTTTTAGCAGTTCAAGAATCGATTTTACATAAATGCGTGTTGGCTCCATTGCAACATCAGCAAGTGGACGACCATCAACGATTTGATTCAGGTCAACATTTTTAACTTCAAGAATTTTACGAAGCAAAGAATAACCGTTTGAATGTGCACCCGAAGATGCAACACCAATGAGTACATCACCCGCTTTTACTTTAGAGCCATCAATAATTTTGCTTTGCTCAACTACACCGACACAGAAGCCTGCAAGATCGTAATCTTCACCTTCGTACATGCCTGGCATTTCAGCAGTTTCACCACCAACCAGTGCACAGCCAGCAAGTTCACAGCCAGCACCGATTCCTGTTACGACATTTGCAGCCACGTCCACATTTAGGTGACCAGTCGCATAATAGTCCAGGAAGAAGAGTGGTTCAGCACCACAAACGAGAAGGTCGTTCACACACATTGCAACCAGATCTTGACCAATGGTGTCATGACGGTTCAAATTCAGTGCCAGACGTAATTTTGTACCAACACCATCTGTGCCTGATACGAGAACAGGTTCTTCATAACCTTTAGGGATTTTACAAAGGGCGCCGAAACCGCCTAATCCGCCCATTACTTCAGGACGTTTAGTACGCTTAGCGACGGACTTGATTCGGTCGACTAACGCGTCTCCCGCTTCAATATCGACACCTGCATCTTTGTAGCTTAAACCAGTGTTTGGGGTAGAAGTTGAGTTGCTCATAATGAAGTCTCCGCATTCGCGCGGGGGATTATAACCTGAATATGCAAAACTCTTATGGTATTTATGCCCTAAAATGCTATCTTTATTAAAATATTTTACTTTTTATAACGATTAATAGAGAGAAGGCGAAACTTTATGGTAGATCGCACATTGCGTCGCGTGTTTATCCTAGCTGGGATAGCTTTGTTGTTGTGGATTCTATATTTACTAAAACCCGTTGTAATTCCATTTGTTGCAGCGTTTTTAATGGCTTATCTGTTCAGCCCGCTGGTAGATAAACTGCACGATATCGGTCTGCCACGTTGGCTCTCTATTAGTATCGTTTTTACTGGAATCGGGATCGTTATGATTCTGGCGATCTGGTATCTGGTCCCGCTGATCTGGCAGCAGCTGATTTATGCGCGTGACAATATACCTGCGGTCATTGGCTGGATTAATTCAACCTTTTTGCCGTGGCTGTCGAATACCTTCAATGTCGTTGAAATGGAAATTGATACCACACAGATTTCTGATGTGGTCATGGACTATGTGCAAACCAATTATAGTGCCGACAGCATTCAGGCCTTCCTGCTACGCCTTGCACAATCTGGAATTAACTTTCTGCAGATTGGCGGTACGATTGTCCTGATTCCAATTATTGCATTCTATTTCCTGCTGGATTGGGATCGTATGCTGGAAAGCTTACGTCGCCTGATTCCACGTCCTTATGAACAAAGTACATTAAGAATCGTCGGTGAATGTCACAGTGTACTTGGGGCCTTTGTGAAAGGACAATTTCTGGTAATGATTCTGCTGGGGATCGTTTATGCGATTGGTTTGCAATTGATTGGTCTTGAAGTTGGTCTGATTATTGGCATGGTGGCAGGTCTGGCCAGTATTATTCCTTATCTGGGATTTGCGGTCGGGATTATTGCAGCTGTCATTGCGACCTTTCTGCAATTCGGGATTGACTGGTGGCAACTGGTTCTGGTGGGTATCGTATTTATGGTCGGTCAGGCAGTAGAAGGCTATGTATTACAGCCATTCCTGCTCGGCGATAAAATAGGTTTATCTCCAGTTGCTGTGGTTTTTGCGGTATTGGCGGGCGCACAACTGGCTGGCTTCCTGGGAATGCTGATTGCTCTACCAGTTGCAGCGGTAATTGTGGTTCTGCTGAGACATGCACGTGAATATTATGAATGCACATCATTTTATGGCAATCAGGCAGTCGTTATGAATGATCCGGCTACAGGTTCCATAAGCGTAGAAACTTCAGACTTAGATGTTGATATTGAAATGAAAAAGTCAGAAGCAAAACCACTGCAAGAGGGAGAGAAATCAAGTAAGATGGATGTACCTCTTCATAAAGACTCATAAGGCCATCAGAATCATATGCGTCAATTGCAGCTAGATATAGAACCTCAACTCGATGCCCGAATTAGTGATTTTTCGGGCCCGGGATGGGGTCATGTAATTGACGCAGTCCGACAGCTGCATGCAGGCCTAATCAGCCGCTTTTATGTGTATGGTGGAGCTGGAACAGGGAAAAGTCACTTACTCTCTGCCATTTGTGATTCTTATCTGGAAATCGGCAAAACCGCTATACAGGTGTCTTTGCTGGAACTTCTGGATGCACCCACTGAAGCGATTACTTCACTGGACCAGTTTGACTTGATCGCACTGGATGATATTGAAGCCATTAGTGGGGTTCCACACTGGCAACGCGCCGTTTTTCACTTGATTAATTATAATGATGAAGGCGGTGGTCAGTTGGTATTTTCTTCCCGTTTTGCGCCCATTGAATTAAAACTTGAATTGCCTGATTTGCAGTCCCGACTCACGCAGGCAGTCAGTGTTCGTGTCCCAAATGGCAGTCTTTATGCTGACCGATTTGCCTTGGTATCCTCGGTATTGGACCGACGTGGTATTCATCTTGACCCACAGATTTTTGATTATTTGCTGAATCACGGACCACATCAAACTTCCGTACTTTTGCAAACATTAGAACAGATTATTCAATTACTTAAAGGCGAAAAGCTGAAAGTCAGCAATGCTAACCTGCGGCAGATTTATGCATTAATTGATGAATATCGTTAAATTATAAAACATCTTGAGTAATTACTCAGTCTATGCGAAAGTAAGGCAAAATAATTCGCTGTTGCAAGGAAGATGCAACTTTAGAAGAAAAAGAAAGAAATAAAAAATTAAGGAGAAGGGTATGCTCAAGAAGAGCATAGGCATGGCTTTGCTATGTATGGCGGGGCAGGCATATAGTGCAGAAATTATTGTAACTACCACAGAAGACATTGAAAAAGATGACAAGGAATGTTCACTTCGAGAAGCTGTTGAATATGTGAATCGTGGCCTGGCTAAAGAAGGTTATATGGGCTGTGGTGGCGAAAATGCTATTGGCACCATTATCTTAAAAGAAAAAACGACCTATGTACTGAATAAGCATATCCCGATCAAGAAATCAGTAACGATTAAATCTATTGCAGAAGTAGATGGTGAATTTAGTAGTACCGATAAGGTAATGGGGTTATATAACGCTCATATTCAAATGAAAGGGACAGATAATCTCTTTCGTATTAGCAATGATGAAGAGTTGATTCAAGTCAATTTAAAAGAACTCGACCTTGAAGGTTGCGGTAAAAGCAGCTGTGCCGAACAAGGTGGCCTAATTCATAATAAAGGTAAATTGATAATTGATTACAGCCGCTTATACAAGGGGGCTGCGAGTCAAGGTGGTGCCATTTATAATGTGGGGAAATTTGGCCAGAATCTGATTGCTTTTGCCGAAATAAAAACCAGCCTGATTGAAAATAATCAGGCGCAACAGGGTGGCATACTCTATAGCCAGCTTCCATACTTTCTGGTCTATCAAAGCGTTTTAAAGAATAACCAGACGCTTAATAATAATACTAGCAATATTTATACAGCGGGCCAAGTCGATAATCCTGCCGATATTCAATCCATTAATGCTGAAGTCCTAAGCAGTACCCTGTTAAAAAATAAGGGAGCACTGATCAATGTGATTGATGGGGTGGGAATCAATAACCTGACAATAGTGGATAATACGGGTACAGCACTACGTATGAATGCCCCGAATGGTAAAGCCTATGTGGCGAATAGTATTATTTTAAGAAATGGTACGCAGGATTGTCAGATTGAAACTACGGATAAAAGTACGATTCACAATAATCTAGTGACAGCATCTTGTGGTACAGGTGATGCTGCGTATCCAAACCAGATCTGGACAGGTACTCGCTTGTTTGCAGAGGCTTCAGATCAAAGTGAAGGTGTCTGTCTAAATTTAAAACAAAATAATGATGCTATTCTATGTCCTTATAGCGTTCCTAAAGATCAGTTCTTGGGCTATCTACGTCCTCGTATCCTGTTGAATTATAATCAGGTCAGTGATTCACCGATTGTAAATAGAGGGACTAGCTACAATAGCAGCAATCCTTCAGTAAGCTGTGAGGCGGCAGACCAACGCGGTGTAGACCGTTTACTGGATAACTTATTTTGTGATCGTGGTGCGATTGAAATTACAGTTCCAACATCTACCAGTCTGGTTGGACAGGATCTTCTAAAAGGAGAGACTGCAAAGTTTTCAATTGAATCTGCTTTAGGAGATAGTGATTTAATCCCTAAAGAACAATGCAATAATATTATTGGAGAGAATCCAAAGGGTGAGCCTTGGCAAGATGGCTGCTTACAGGTTATCCAAACCAAAACTGTTTCCAAGGGCAAAACAGTCATTGATATTGATGGGAATGTGGTTTATACCCCAGATTCACAATGGCATGGTGCTGACATTTTTGAAATTCAGGTAGTTACTTCATCTACACGATTTAATAAGTCTAAACCGTATCTGGTTTTAAGTACCCAGATTGTACAGGAACCCAAAAATGAAATGAAAGACAAGTCTGTGAAAACCTCTGGTGGGGCATGGGGAATCGCTGGCTTAATGGGCTTGATAGGGTTGATCGGCCTACGTCGCAGATTAAAAGATTAAGGAAAAATCATGAAAAATTATAAAAAAGGACTGCTTGCAGCCATGATTTTATCTGCCATGAGTTTAATGGCAGCCGAAGATAAAACCATATATGTCACTACATTTGCTGACGAGGATGGGGAAAATACCAGTGCGTGTTCCCTGCGTGAAGCTATTAAGACGGCCAAGCTGGATAAATCCTATGGAGGGTGTAATGTTGGCCGTACATTGCGTAATGACGGTTCCGCTCCAGATGTCATCCAACTCGAAGCTGGGGAATACAAACTCAATAGTGAAATTATTGTTGAATCCCATGTCAATATTTTGGGAAAATCACCCTTCAATTATACTCAAAGAAGTCCTATTACCTTTTTATATCCAATACGTGAGGCTTTAACAACCACCATTTCAGGCCAAGGGAAAACCCGCTTATTTAATACGGTCGCTAGCCAAGCCAGCATGGTGGTAAATGGTATCATCCTGAAAGATGGTTATGCTGCAAAAACTAGTCTGGATAAAGGTAATGGTGGAACATTTTATGTCGCCGGTCCTCTAAGCCTCGTGAATAGTGAAATTGTAAATTCACGAGCGGCTGCAGAAGGGGGAGCAATTTATGCAGTGGCAATGAATAATGAAAAAATTATCAGGATTCAGGATTCCTTAATTCATCAGAATAAAGCAGCTACATATGGCAGTGTTTTGGCCATGGATTGTGTGGGGAATTTGGGCAGTACAGAGACCAAGCTAGAAATTAGTGCAAGCAGCATTGTCAAAAATGGTTCTACTGATACGGCCAGTATTCTGGACTTTTGTGGTTATGCCAAAGCTGATATTAGTAACTCTACAATTGCAAAAAATACGACCAGTGCCACAGGTCATATTTTCCGAATGGCCAATGAAATCAGCCGTCCATTAAGTTCTTTCTTCACTTTTAGTGCCATTAATAACACGATTGTCGAAAATACTGCTCGCTCTACCATCTTTTATGACAATACTGGTAATTCGAGTCTGGCTTATAACGTGTTGGCCTTTAACCAGGGCTTGTCTTGTGAATATGCCTTGAATGGTGGAAACCCAAGTAAAGAACAGGATGTAGATTTATTTACTGCTTATAATGCGATCCATACAAGTGGTTCCTCGCGCTGTGTGTTACCTGAATTGGCAGAAAATAGTGTTTCAACGAATATTGATGTATCCAGTAATCAGATCACTGATCTGTTAACTGCTTATATCGAACCTTCTGTAAATAACCGTTATTTAGGGATGTATTATCCTATTGATCGACAATCGAATACAGATCTGGTCAATATTGGTACAGAAAGTTGTGAAGAAATTGATCAGCGTGGAATTGAGCGGTTAACTAAGGCAACATTGTTATTTAATCCGGATGCAAAAAATTCTTGTGAAATTGGGTCGATCGAAATCCGGAACTTAACTGCAGCAGATATTTCTGGTCTAAAAAATAGTTCTTTAACAGAGTTGCTGGATTATTATCAGGATAATATTGATGATATTAATTCTATTCTGGCAGATAAGAATACAAAAACTGAAGAAATACAGGGCTTAAAGGAAGAGCTAAAAGAATATGAGGATCTTTTAAAATATACCAAGCAATACCAGAAATATCGTGCCATATACGTTAATCCATTTAGTTTGGTCATGCCTCAAGAAACTTTAAATAATACTCAAGTACAAGCTAAAGCATTAAATTCACAAAATTATGAAATTACAGTGCAATCTTTAGGTGTAGGGTCTTTATCTGGATCAGGCAGTTCATTAATTGTTCAAGGTGCGCCTAATGACCCAAATTTAAAATGTGAATGGAAGCCTGATTTAAACCGTATCATGATGTATCGTACTGATGGCAAAGTAACCAGTCTCTCGGATACGGAGTATTGCCGTTATACAATTAAAGACAAGCAGACAGGTGCCAGCAGTACAGGTATTTTGCAGGGCGCATTTGTAAATATTAAACCGATTGTAAAAAATGACGAATATAGAATTAGCGCAGAAAACAATCTGACCGTAACTGTGAATCCCTTAGAGAATGACAGCGATGACGGTGATGGTCCACGGATGAATGGCAAGGCTGCTTTCTATCGTGATAAAGATGGTCGTGAGATTCCAATTCGTATTGTCAAGCTTCCTGCTGGAGTAAACCTTTCTGCAGAGCGAGAAGGACCATGCCCAGGGAATTTTGCAGGAGAAACCTGTTATGGTGGAAAATTAACCTTTAGTGTGAAAAATACTTTTAGTCAGTCAGATTATGATATGCAGTATCATGTTTTTGATGCGGATGAGTTGATGTCAGATACAGCTAGAATTAACTTAAAAAATACGGCTAAAAATACCAATACATCATCAAGTGGTGGTGGTTCATTTGGAATTTGGGGATTGTTCGGATTATTAGGTCTGGCAGGATATCGCCGAGTTAGAAAATAATTGCAGTATGAAAAAAAGCCTCCAGATGGAGGCTTTTTTAATTAATTAACTAAAATCAATGAGTTTTAGGTTGAGTGAGTTGCTGGTATTTCTGGATGTATTCTTCACGGATCGCCAGTCGTTCTTCTGGCGTTGCTTTTTGCATCCGCGCACCTAACTCCTTACGTTCCTGACTGCTCATCATTTGCCAGGTTTCACGCATACGCTGCTTTTCAGCTTCAGGAAGCTGAGTGAACCAGTCCATGCGTTGTTGTAAATTAATACGTTGCTGTTCAGGTATTTCTTTTAAGGACTGATAACGTTTGATTAATGCCAGTTGTTCGGAGTCAGAAAGGGTATCCCAGGTTTCATTGACCTGCGTATTGGCATCTTTGGAAAAAATCCAAAAACGTTCAAATCCCGCAAAGCTGGTTTGCAGGAAGCTGAATGCACAAAATGCAATTGCTAATCTTTTAGCTGCCATGTGGAACTTTGTCCTCACCTAAAACCATTAACATTTCCAGATCTTCAAGCATCTGTGGGGAGAGTTTGGGGGTAGATACTGCCTGAGTCTGAGGTTCGTTATGGCTGACAATATTCGGTAGCACTACCACGCCAGCAATCGCAGCAGCCAGAGCAAAGCCAGACATTTTTAGAAATGCAAAGCGTGAATGTTGTGCGTCCTGAATATGCTCCAGCACATGATTCATCACCACCGGTTTATCTTTGTGGTGCTGTGCCAGTCCATCAAGTTTGGAAGTTACTTGCTTTAAGAAATCATCTTGCTTCATTCGGATGATCCTCCCAGATATGGATTTAAGTGTGCTAGAGAGGCACGTAGACCTTGAATAGCACGGTGATAATGGGTTTTCACACTGCCTTCTGTACAGTTCATAATTTGCGCTGTAGTTTGAGTATCAAAGCCTTCCCAGGCTCTGAGCATAAATGCTTGCTGCTGACGCACAGGTAATTTGGCAATCGCCTCCTGAATTTCTTCAGCAGTTACTGCCTGATCCAGAAATTCTAAAGGTGAGGGCGTAGATTCATCTACCAGATTGTCAAATTCAACTTCGTCATCATCGAGGCTGACTTTTTTGAAAAAGGAAAATGGCTGGTTGCGACGTGCTTCTTTACGACGCCAATCCTGTAATTTGTTATTCAGAATCGTATAGAACAGGGGATACCACTCTTCAGTGCTTTTCTCTGCATAAGATTTATGCAAAGAAATAAAAGCTTCCTGAACCAGATCCATTGCGATTCCATGTTGTCCTTGAGTCGCACTTTCCATCATCACCAAAGCACGCCCAGTCACGTCCTGCATGAAATTTTTCAGGCGAGACTCAGCCGTACTCTTTAGAATACTCGCATCTTGTGACTGCAACGGTTTCGGTGCTAAATCCATAGAGATGGAAAATCCTGTCATTGGATACCCACCATTATTCCCAAGTTCATGTGCATATAACGTTGGGAATAACGATTTGGTTGACAATAAAACTTATTATTTTTGTAGTGTAATCTATTTTATAAATACACTGACTGGAATTAAAACAATGTAACCTAAATACCGTATTAGATACGTTGACGTACCATCTCAAAGAAACAGATAGAGCCTGCAATCGCAACATTCAGGGATTCCTGTCCACCTGGCTGTGGAATAGTCACCGCTTCGGCATGTTGCAGGGCATAGTCAGATACACCTTGACCTTCATTGCCCAGAATCCAGACGCAGGCTTTACGCAAGTCCTTGCTATACAGGCTGCTAGAACGATGTGAGCTGGTGACATATACCGGAATCTTGAATTGCGGTAAAAGGTCTTCTAGTGCAATATTTTCAAAAGTTTGCAAAGAAAAATGTGCGCCCATACCTGCACGTAATACCCGTGGTGACCAAAGAGATGCTGAACCCTTGGTACAAATGACCTGATCAATACCGGCAGCCGCTGCTGAACGTAGCAGGGTACCGACATTGCCGGGATCCTGCACATTTTCAAGGATCAGGGTGTCAGCCGTAAAATCAAGTGCCTGGCTTGAGCTTGGAATATCCACAATCGCCATACAGGCAATTGAAGTGCCTAAGGTACTCAGGTCTTTATAAAGCGATTCACCAATGACAAAGACCACACCAGTATATTTGTTTAAAATAATGTCGAAATCAGGATGCTCTAAAGCATGTTCAGTCGCGAAGATCGAATTGATTTTCTTGTTTTCATGTAACCATGCAAGACACAGGTGCGTGCCTTCAAGCACAGTCTGTCCTTGTTTTTTTCGATAAGAATTCTGTTCAATTAAACCGCGTAAGTGTTTGATTTTAGGATTGTCTTTGGATTCAAGGAAGATGGTTGGCATAAGAAGAAAGTCCACGGCAGTCAATCAAGGATCAACTGCCGTTTAAAAATTAGTGGTGGTAGCTGGTCACAAGCTCAACTTCATTTTTTGAGCCAATGATGACAGGAACACGTTGATGCAGATTTGTAGGTTCGATTTCAAGAATGCGGACACGACCAGTCGTTGATGCACCGCCAGCCTGTTCCATTAGCATACTCATTGGATTGGCTTCATACATTAAACGTAAACGACCTGCTTTAGTTGGGTCTTTTAAGTCGTATGGGTACATGAAGATCCCGCTACGGCACAGAATACGGTGAATATCGCCGACCATACAAGCAACCCAGCGCATATTGAAATCTTTGGCGCGAGGACCTGTTTTACCTGCCAGCAATTCATCGATATAACGCTGTACAGGCGCTTCCCAGTGACGCTGATTCGATGCATTGATTGCATATTCTTTAGTATCAGCAGCCACCTGAATCGCTTCAGAAGTCAGCAGAAACTCTTGAATTTCAGGATCGAAAGTGAAGAATACCACACCAGCACCCACAGTAAGTGCCATCATGGTTGATGGGCCATACAGGACATAACCAGCAGCAACCTGATTGACACCAGCCTGCATGAAGTCTTCTGCCTGGGTTACACTATTTTTTGCAGGAAGAATCGAAAAAATGGTACCCACACACATGTTGATATCAATATTACTTGAGCCATCAAGTGGATCGAACAATACTAGATATTGACCATTTTCCTGAGCTGAAGTGAATTCATCCAGTTCTTCAGAAGCTAAACCGCCTACATGTGGATGTACTTTTAATGCATCAATCAGATAATCATTGGAAATCACATCCAGTTTCTTTTGCTCTTCGCCTTGAACATTTTCATGCTGAGCACTACCTAATACACCCGCTAGAGCACCTTTTTGCAGGAGTTGGTCAATACGCTTGCAGGTATTTCCAACTGTTTCAATTACTTGAGCAAGTTCAGGTGTGAGGTTCCCGCTTTGTTGTTGTAGAAATTGGGATAAGGTGCGGTATGACATAAGGGAAAAACTCCAAGACTTATAATCGGGGGAAAAAGATCAAAACGATATACGGCTATATTTTAGATGAGAACGTTCGAAAAGGACAATTAAACTGAATTATTTGTTGTGATTTTGCCCTTGCAACTCCTGTGGAAAGTGCTATGTTGAATCAAAGGAAAAAATGATCATAGGAGCACAGAGATGACAACATTAAAGTTTGATGCGACTCCAACGCCGAGCGAAGCGATTAATCTCGATGAAATTTCTGAAGACAAGATGAAAGAAGCGTGGAAGGATTACGAAGCAAAACCTGAATATAAAAAATTCAATAAACATGACATGATTGAATCCATGCAAACTGCCGAAGAAGTTGAAGGCAAAGAGTAATTTTATTCTTGGATCTTCCAAATATCTTCCTAATAAAAAAGCACTCAATTGAGTGCTTTTTTATTAATGATGCATTATTTAAATGATCACTTATTTTAGTAGTGGTGGAACAGCTTCGTAGTTGATTTCTACACGGCGGTTTTCTTTCCATGCACTTTCATCATGACCAGGATTAACTGGCATTTCTTTACCATAGCTCACTGCTTCAAGTTGGCCTGCATTTACACCAGAAGTGATCAAGAAACTTTCTACTGCTTTGGCACGACGCTCACCAAGTGCCATGTTGTATTCACGTGTACCGCGTTCATCTGTATGACCTGTTAAAGCTACACGAGAGTTTGCATTTGCCATCAGGAACTGCGCATGGGCTTGCAGCGTATTTAAATCTTCATTGCTGAGTTCAGTACTGTCATAGTCAAAATGCACCACGCGTTTTGCCAAGAATGCTTTATTTTCTGCAGTAACGCCTTTTGCAGAAGCACCTGCCATGTTTTGTGCATTCAGTGCTGCATCTTCACTCAGACCTTGAGTATTCACAGTTGTTGTACCGGTCGTATCTAAACCGCCCGTTTGAACTTCAGCGGCAGGCTTACGGCTCGCACAACCTGTCATGACAACAGCTGCTGCTAAAAGTGGCAAGGCAAATAATTTTACTTTGTTCATCTTCATCTCCATGAAGTTTGATTATGGGGTAAAGGGTTTATCAATATAAAAATCTTATTTTGGTGCCCAAGCAGGTTCGCGGACTTCACCTGTTTCACTTGGCAAATTCATGCGGAACCGGCCATCGAGAGACATAATGGATAACAATCCACGGTTACCTTCGCGAGTGGCATAGACCACCATCTGACCATTTGGCGAGAAGCTAGGTGATTCATCCAGGCTGGTTGGCGTCAGGATATTGGTCACACCTGAGCTAATATCTTGTACAGCCACTTTATAGTTACTGCCACTTGGACGATGAACCAATGCAAGTTTCTTACCATCTGCACTTAAGGTCGCGCGGGCATTAAATGCGCCACGGAAAGTCAGACGTTTAGTACTTTCATTATTGAAATCATAGCGGTAAATCTGCGGAGAACCACCACGATCTGAAGTAAAGATAAATGATTTTCCATCTGGTGCATAACGTGCTTCTGTATCAATTGCGCTATCGTTAGTCATGCGTTTTAACTGGCGTGTTTCCAGATTCATCTGATAGATTTCCGGGTTGCCGTGCATAGATGCAGTGAACAGCATGCTCTTGCCATCTGGAGAGAAGCTTGGCGCACCGTTTAAACCACGGAAGCTGGCCAGCTTTTCACGTTGACCAGTCGCCAGATCCTGTACATAGATGGCCGGACGTTTGGTCTCAAAAGACACATATGCAATTTTTTTCGCATCCGGTGTCCAGGCAGGTGACAGGATTGGATCGCGCGAAGTCAAAATGGTCTTTGGCTGTTCACCATCCGTATCGGCAATCTGCAAGGTATAACGCCGCTCAGGCGTTGCCGGATTACGTAAGACGTAAGCAATACGGCCAGTGAAATCTCCCGGAATACCGGTTAATGCCTGATAGATGGCATCACTGATCATATGGGCTGCCTGACGGGTACGTGATGCAGGAACAGTCAGCAACTCATTCAGTAAATATTGACGTTTTTCGACATCATACAATTGATACTGAATGCTATAAGAACCATCCGGATTGGTCTTGGATGAACCGGTCACTACATAAGGTACGCCTGCAGCTGCCCATGCTTCAGCATTTGGCGAATTCAGTTGTGCTGTAGCAGGTAAATTCTTCGAGGCACTGGCAAATTTTCCAGAACGATTCAGGTCATTTTCCACCACAGGATAAATACTCTGATCCTGGCTAAAAGGCACAATGGCAATTTTAGGAGCAGCTTCAGGAGCTTTGGTAATTTCCAGATGTAGTTGAGCCTGAGACTGGGTCGCAGTGACCGCACCCAAAGTGGTCATGATTGCAAGGCAGAGTAGGTGTTTGCGTGTCTTTTCCATCATTCGTTATTTACTCAAATCAACGGAGTTATTTATAAGTGATTGGGCTATATCATCGCATGGATTTATGCGAAATAGACCACGAATTTATCATCAAACTGTTATATCACTATGGAGAGTGATTATTATTTAATCTGTTTCAATTGAAGTTTAACTCAAAAAAACAGCCATAACACTTTTTCTTTATTATGGCTGTTTTTCATTAATGAGCTGTAAAGGTTGAAGTAAAACTTCGTGCTTCACGGCGTGCATCCAGATCTGAAGGCATTGGATAAGGTGCAGCAGCACGTACTGCCGCTTCTACACTGGCTTTCATATCTGGATCACTGGCACTCACCACCACAGAAACCACAGAACCACTATCGCTCAAAGTGACCCGAGCAGTCGCTTTCTGGCCTGAGGAGCCCACAGGGGTATCCCAAGCACGTTTAATTTTATTTTCGAAATCACGTTTTGCAGTAGACGCAATCCGTTTTGATTCCGCTTTTTTCTGAGCAGCTTCTTCAGCGGCCTGTTTGGCTGCTGAAGCCTTGGCATCTGCCTCAGCTTTGGCTTTT